>NZ_CABTZZ010000026.1 GCF_902489465.1 uncultured Varibaculum sp.
AAAAAAAAAAAAAGAAAAAGCGGGGGCGGCTGTTTTTTTTGGTCCCCCCCCCGCCCCTCTTATTTTTCTAAAAAGAAAAGAGGTAACTCTCCGTTAGGTGGTTACTTCAGTGCCTGCAGACGCTCACGCAGCTTGGTGAGCTCGTCAGCGATAGCCTTAGGCAGCTTGTCACCGAACTGCGAGAAGTACTTCTCGGTGTCCTCGGTCTCGGCCAGCCAGGCATCGGGATCGATGGCGAACATCTTGTCCCATTCTTCCTGACCCATACCGGTGCCTTCCAGGTTGAAGTCCTCGAACTTGGGGTAGTAACCAGTCGGTCCCTCAATCGCGTCAACCTTGCCGGAGGCGCGGCGTACGATCCAGTCCAGAACGCGAGCGTTATCGCCATAGCCCGGCCACAAGAAGTTGCCGTCCTCGTCCTTACGGAACCAGTTAACCTGGTAAATCCGCGGGAACTTCTCGCCCAGCTTCTCTTGCATTTCTAGCCAGTGACCCCAGTAGTCAGCCATGTTGTAGCCACAGAAGGGCAGCATAGCGAAGGGATCGTGACGTAGGGATCCCACAGCACCTTCAGCAGCAGCGGTCTGCTCGGAGGCTACGGACGCACCAATGAATACGCCGTGTGCCGGGGAGTACTGCTCGGCTACCAACGGAACGTTAGAAGCACGACGTCCACCGAAGAGGATAGCGGTGACCGGAACGCCCTCGGGAGCTTCCCAATCGGGGCATACAATCGGGCACTGCGCAGCCGGAGTGGTGAAACGGGAGTTCGGATGAGCGGCCTTTTCGCCAGATTCCGGAGTCCAGTCATTACCATGCCAATCGATCAGGTGATCGGGGATGTCTCCGTCAATGCCTTCCCACCAGACATCGCCATCGTCAGTCAAGGCTACGTTGGTGAAGATGGAGTTTTCCTTCATGGTCTCCATAGCCATCGGATTGGTCTTGTAAGAGGTTCCCGGAGCAACACCGAAGAAGCCAGCCTCAGGGTTGATCGCGCGCAGCGTACCGTCCTCACCAGGACGCATCCAGGCAATGTCGTCACCAACGGTTTCGACTTTATATCCGGGGATAGTCGGCTGCAGCATGGCCAGGTTGGTCTTGCCGCAGGCGGAGGGGAATGCAGCGGTCACGTGGTACTGTTCGCCACTCTTTTCGTCGGTTAGACGCAGAATCAGCATGTGCTCTGCCATCCAGCCGTCACGGCGAGCCATGGTGGAGGCGATACGCAGGGCGTAGCACTTCTTGCCCAGCAGGGCGTTCCCGCCGTAACCGGAACCGAAGGACCAAATTTCATTAGTTTCGGGGAAGTGGGTGATGTACTTTTCTTCATTGCAAGGCCAGGCCTCGTCAGTCTCGCCGTCAGCCAGTGGCTTACCTACGGAGTGAACCGCCGGAACCCAGGGACGTCCCTCGTTGATGAGATCCATTGCCTTGGCACCCATACGGGTCATGATCCGCATATTGCAGACCACGTAAGGGGAGTCACTGAGTTCGATACCCAGCTGAGAAATCGGGCCACCCAGCGGTCCCATGGAGAAAGGAATCACGTACATGGTGCGGCCAGCCATCGCACCGTCAAACTTTTCATTCAGAGTCTCGCGCATCTGCTTGGGATCTGCCCAGTTGTTAGTGGGACCAGCATCCTCTTCCTTTTCACAGCAGATGAAAGTACGCGATTCTACGCGCGCCACATCGGAGGGTAGCGAGCGAGCCAGGAAGGAGTTAGGACGTTTCTCCGGATTCAAACGGGTGAACATCCCAGTTTCTACCATGAGATCGGTTAGGCGGGTCCATTCTTCTTCGGAACCATCGCAAAACTCAATCGCTTTCGGCTTCGCCAGTTCTGCAACTTTAATTACCCAATCAACGACCTCTTTCGGCGCGTTCTTCGGGGCGGCAGCTAGCACATCTTTCTCAGTCACTGTCATTTATCTCTTGCCTCCTGCGGCACTCGACACGGCAACACACAGTTGCTATTGCCTTTCCATTGTCCGTCATCCCAGTCACTTTCTCTACCGCGAGGGTCTAAAAATTCCCATTAATTACTATGACCTGGCTCATATTACGGGAAACTTTAGGCCATAGGACACCTTCCCGATTGGTTTTCGGATAGGGAAGCGAACCTCTTACCGTCAGCATAAGTAAGTCTTTACAGTATGATTAAAAGTAACGGTAACGCAATAACCGGGTTTATAGCCGCCACTCAAGGAGGTAGCGAGGGTGAAAGGCAAGCGACTTTTAGCTCTAATTCTACTTCCGTGTGCGATATTGCTGGCGGGTTGTGAAGCTAGCACCCAAATGCAGATTTACGGCAATGATACCTATTCGTTTAGTACTCATTTAACGCAGCCGCGAACCACTCAAGATATTGAATGTAAAGATCAAATTCCGGGGATCGAGGACTACCTAAAAACTTCACAAGTCGAGATTAAAGATAAATCCACTGATCAGGTTTCAGACTGTACGATCACGGTGAAGGCACAGCACATTTCCCAGGCCAAGAAGCCGTTTGTGACCATTAAACATATCGGTGACAGCTACGTGGTGAAACTTGCCCCGGTGCAAAGCTTAGATTTCTTGGATGCCCAAACCGACCAGTTCCGCCTGACAATTACCTTCCCCGGCCCAGTGTTGAAAACCGATACCTATTCCGGGGCGACAGCTGAAGGCAACACCGTCACTTGGACGACTCCTCAAGCTCTGGTCAAAGGTTTCGAGGTACGCGGACAGGATCATCCGGGGATAACGATGAACCAAAAATGGGGCATCGGGTTTTTGGTTATTCTGCTAGCCCTAATAGTGGCGCTAGTGGTTTTCCGTAAACATCCGCGCATCGCCCCTATTTGGGGCAAGCTAGCGCAAGCGGGGAAGAAATTCGCTGGCGGCTGCCGCAGTTTATTCCTGCGCACTTTGAGCTATTTGGATCTGGGAGGATCCGCTTCCGGACATAGTTCCAAACATTCGCGTAAACGCCGCGATAAAGGTAAATAGGCGCTTATTTGAGCCCCTACAGCCTCTCCCTATCTTCTCAACACCGGAAAACCCAGTTCTGCCCGCCTGATAAAACCACCCGACTCCAACTTTTTGAGAATCCCTTACTGTCTGCGCCTCGTTCTTTACTTCCGGTTTATCCCCAAGGATCTAGAGCACTCTGGTTTCCTAGTAACGCCTTTTCTATTGTTGCCTCCCCTGCTCCCTATCACTAAATCTAGGTTTTAACTCGCAAACAAACCCGCAGGAGCCGGTCGTGCAAAAAGATCTACCAACACCAGCGCCCGCCAGACAAGCGCCTGGCGACGCTGATCCTACCTGCCTACTGTGGGGATTTAACTTGGAACAGTTGCAATTCCTGTCCCAGGTACTCGGAGTGTCTAGTATCCATTTCACCACTCAACTGCCACCTACTGCCGCCAACCTAAGTACGGTTATCAGCCCTGCTAGCGCCAATTTAACTTGGCTTGCCTCCCCGCTTCCCATAGTTCGCGCAGATTTTTTACTCAGCCCCCCGCCCCTGCCCCAAAGAAGCTTCACCCCTCCTGGCGACACCTTGCAACCTCCCGGGGTTTTTCGCCTCCCCTCCCAGGTAGGAGCTTTTCTCTCACAGGTTGATCAATACTGCTATCCTCCCCGAGGACGCATCCTCAATATCTTCGGATTACAGCCGAAAAGTGGCAGCTCCACCATTGCGTTCGGATTAGCAAACAGTGCAAAGAACTCGATTTTTGTAGATGCCAGCTGTCCTTTCTCAGACTCGATTTCGCCCCAATATTCATCAGGGTTGCGCAAACTCGGTTTTCCCGCTATTAGCAACTTTTCCTCTCGTGACCTGGAAGCAGACCTGTTAGTTTCCCGCTTACGTGAGGTTTTACCCGGGGTGCAAAATACCCGTTTTCTCCAGCTCCACCGCGGCGATCCCCGACAGCTATCACCTCTTTTTTCTTTGTTAGTTCGCGCATTTTCACTGGTAGTTATCGATTGGGGACAACTTGGTTCCGTGCAAGACCTAAACAATTTACCCGGGCAAATTCTGGTAGTCAGGGATTACTCGCAATCAGCAGTTAATCGACAGGTTCTGCAACAAATCCACCAGCACAGGATCCTGCTAGTGACCAATCGCGTCCCTAATAGAATATTTCACCCTAGCAGCGACAATCAAAGATATTTCGTGCCGCATTGCCGGGAACTAAACCGGCTGCAAGCGCAAGGACTGGGCAGTTTGTGGCCGAAGAGTTTACAAGCGAGGTTGGCCGAGCTACTGCGAAATACTATGGCGGCGGCCACATGAAGGCTTTCAAAAAATGGCTACCTGCCTTAAAGCAGATACCTCGGCCTGCAGCAGCTTCCCAAACTGACCGGGATAACCGCCTACTGGTAGCCTCCGGTGTGGCTCCCGCAGAAGTAATCCGCCAAGAAAGCGCGCCAACAGCAGGAACCACTCACCTACTGGATAACTTGGCAGCAATAAATGCAGAACTATCCGGGTTTAGCCCCCAGCTGACATCCCTGCTGCAAGACCCGCAAGTAACCGATGTTTTAATCAATGGACCTCAGCAAGTGTGGGTCGATAGTGGCGGCGGTCTTTGCAAAACCAGACTGGATTTTGGTTCCAACAGTAATCTACGTTCTTTAGCAGTCCGGTTGGCGGGAGCTGCCGGAAAGCGTTTAGATGATGCCGCGCCGATCGCCGACGGCACGCTACCAAATGGCATTAGGCTCCATGCGGTATTACCTCCCCTAGCAGTACCCTCTCCGGTTATTTCTTTGCGCTGCCCGCGAGCCAAAGGCTTAAACTTTACCCAATTGGTGGAATCAGGAACCGTATCTGTTCCCTTAGCGCCGGTGGTGACAGCCTTAGTTTCCCGGCGCGCTTCCTGTTTTATTTCCGGAGCCACCGGTTCGGGGAAAACCACGCTCCTATCTGCCCTGTTGGAATTGGTTCCCCCAAACCA
The DNA here is from genome assembly GCF_902489465.1 of uncultured Varibaculum sp. Lineage (GTDB taxonomy): Bacteria > Actinomycetota > Actinomycetes > Actinomycetales > Actinomycetaceae > Varibaculum. The sequence goes on from NZ_CABTZZ010000026.1 coordinate 4,953, forward strand.
GCGGATTGTATGTATCGAGGAAGTCTCCGAGCTTTTCCCTTCCCATCCCCACCTAGTCCACCTTCAAGAACGCAGCGCCAATGTGCAAGGGGTAGGCGCGGTTCCCATGTCAAAGCTGGTGCGTGCGGCTATGCGGATGCGTCCGGATCGGATTGTACTGGGGGAATGCCGTGGCCCGGAGGTACGGGAAGTACTGTCTGCGATGAACACCGGTCACGAAGGCACTTGGGCAACGGTACATGCCAATGCGGTCACAGAGGTTCCTGCCCGTCTGGTGGCACTAGGAGCGTTGGCCTTAATGCCGGAATCTACCGTGGGAGCACAGGTGATAGCGGGGGTAGATGCCTTTTTACAGATTCGCCGCTCAACGGAGCGAGGAAGCACTCGGCGCTATATATCCGAGGTCGGGGTGCCGATTTGGGATCATGCCCACCTGGCGGCGCAACTGGCACTCAAAGTTACTCCTGCCGGGCAGTTACTTCGCGGCGCGGGGTGTCAAAAACTATCACAGCTGGTAGATATGGATTTCGATTATCTTGCGGAGGTATCGTGACCTGGAAAACTGCTACCTTAATGGGACTTTTTCTAACCCTTGCCGGTTTACCTTGGCATCTACCGGATGCTCGTCCGCCCAGACCCCGCCGCCTGTCTGAAATAGCTGATTCCATTACCCACTTTGCCGGGATCCTGCGGCGCCATTTTAAACCAAAACCCCAACTAGCAGCGGCAGTTATAGAGGTAGCGAGCCGCCTAAACGCCGGTGCCGATCCCGATTCAGCCTGGATAAAAAGCTTGCCACGCCACGGTTTTTCCCGTCCCAAAACTGCCAGCGCCACAGATATTCAAGCTGCGATAGCCCCAAATTTAACTACTTGGGAACAGGCATCTTTAACTGGGCTCCTGGCAGCAGTCCGTTTTTCCGAGGCGCTAGGCGCCCCCTTAGCTGAGGTGTTAACCGGTTGCGCAGATTCTCTTACGGAAGCCGCCAATGCCGCTCGTGCCCGGAAACTGGCATTGACCGCCCCGAAGGCTTCCGCCACTATTTTGGGGCTTTTACCTTTGGGAGGAATCGTGCTGGGATCCCTGCTAGGAATCAATCCGCTAAACGCTATACTCGCTGGAGGCTTGGGAACGATCAGCGCGCTGGCCGGGGTTATCGCCCTGTTAACCGGGATGTTTTGGATGTTTCGCTTAGTGGCGCAAGCCGAAAAGGCATAGAAATGTTTATCCTGGGAATCTCGATTTTCTTGGGTGCCTTGCCCTGGTTTTTGCCCGCGCTTCCGCCACGCAAATCTAGCAGTGTAGATCCCAGGCGTGGCGCTATTGATCCGGCAGTGATGCTGGACTTGGCAAGCTCCGGACTGGCTGGCGGCGCCGCGATTCCGCGCGTCTTAATTGCCTTGGCAACTGCCAGTGAAGAACCTCGTCTAGCAGCGGTTTCTCGCGCGCTAATTTTCGGAGTTGAATGGAACTTAGCTTGGTCTCTGTTGCAACGCGGGGATAGCTGCCCCGAATGGGCTCAATATCTAGCTGCCGCCCTCGAACCTGCCTGGAAGGACGGGGTATCCCCTGAGGCTTTACTGAAAGGTGCCGGACTGCGGGTACGCGCTAGTAAAGACCAGCGCGCTCGCCAAGCCGCCCAAAAACTCTCGGTTCGGCTGGTTATTCCCCTAGGTATCTGCCAGTTACCGGCATTTATCCTCCTGGGAATAGTGCCGGTAATCTTGGCGGGAATAGAAAACCTCTAGCTGTTCGAATCGGATTTTTCGGTTGGGTTTTCCTGCGGTTTAGCAACTTCGTCTAGTTCATCTTCATTGAACGCTAAGCCGGCACTTACCAAGGATTGGTTCCGTTCCCTGGCTACCGCATCATAGTCGTATTTCTGTTTCATCCTGCCTTGCGCAAAATCGATAATCAGCCCGACCAACAGCATCACAATAGACGGAATCAACCACCCCAGCCCTAGTGAAGCCAACGGAATCGTGGTATCGATCCATTCCTCTAACACTCCGGCAGCCTTCAAACCATCGAAAAGACCAAAGAACGCAGCTACCCACACCGAAAGCCGGTAGGCCCAGAACATATGTCCGGGAATGAAAATATCCATGATACAGGTAACTACCAGCATGATGGTGACAGGGTAGCAGAACATCATTACCGGGATAATCACGTTTACCAGTGCCTCTAGCCCCAGGTTAGCGATTGCTAAAGATATCACCACATGTAAAACCACCCACACCGGACGGGAAATCTGCGGGAACAATCCCCGGAAGAACTGGGTGGAAGCCTCGACTAGACCAATGGCAGTAGTTAGACAAGCCAAAATAGCAATTGCACCCAAGATCACCCTGCCGGTAGATCCAAATAAATGCTGCGCGGCGAACGCCAGGCCTTCCCCGCCATCTTTAACGTTGGGGTTTAGCCGTCCCACGCGCGAACCCACCATCGACAGCCCAAAATAGACCAGACCAAGGAAGAAAGCGGCGATCACTCCCGAAAGGGCGGTAACCCCAAATAGCTGCCTGCCCGGTTGGAATCCTTTTTGCCGCAGTGCGCGAATAATCACCACCCCGAATACCAAGGAAGCGATAGCATCCAATGTGCCGTAACCGTCAAAAATACCCTTCAAAGTGGGGGTTGAAGCATACTTTTCAATCGGAGCTGCCTCCGAAGGAGACATAGTTACTACCGCCGCAATAATCATTACCGCCAACAGAATCAGCAGCGCGGGAGTCAGTAGACCGCCAATCCGGTCAAGCACGTTACGCGGATTCAAACACAGGTAACCGGCGATGCCGAAGAATACCAAAGTGTATATAAATAGCGCCAGGTGAGAGTCCCCGGTGGTGGCTTGGAATGACATTGAAAAAGAGGCGGCGGCAGTACGTGGAATCGCGTATAGCATTCCGGTCGACAAAAAGATCAGCCAACAAAAAACCAGACCCGGGTAGTGAGAGATGCGTTCAATAATCCCGAGCACTCCGGAAGAAGAGGTAGCGGCGGCAATCATGCCGGCCATGGGCAGTAGCACTCCGGTAAGCATAAAGCCGATCGTGGCGGGAACCTGTTCAACTCCCGATTCCACCCCAATCATTACTGGAAAAATCAGGTTGCCAGCCCCGAAAAACATGGCGAAAAGTGCCAGTCCGGTAACCAGCACATTGAGAACACGTGTCTTGCTATTCATTGTGTGAAATCCCCACTCTCATTCTTTTACCTGTTCCAGTTTCGCAAAGACCAGCTGCTATTCAAAAAGAATCTTTCATTCTGGGATACTGGGTTAACATATTTTCAACAACATGTTTACAATTGCGCCGCCTTGGCGTATTTTTCTGAAGCGGGTGAGGTGAGATGCTTGCAGACTGAGGCACAGCTTTCCCCACTTGAGCAGTATTTTCAAACTCTGGCTTCCCTGCTCTCATTGACTCCGGTTCTGCGCCGGAACCAAATAATTGGTGCGGTTCGTCTGGCGGTAACAGAGATGGAGGAAACTGCCTCTCTACCAATTCCCTACACCCGCGAACAGCTTTACGCCTACTTAGGGGATCCGCAACAGGTAGTAGCTATCGCTGATGCGGATACTACGGTGATTAAAGCTGGTAATGGCGCGCAAGTGATTCAGGCGGCAGCAGCTGCGGAAAATACCGAGGTTCCCTGGGGAAAGGCGGCCGCCCGCGTTCGTTTCGAGGATGCCCGCCTGCTGCGTGAATATGGTGAGTTGGTCGGTTGGGGAGAAACTGTGTCCGCGGCACCCGTAAAATCGGATTATTTGGACAGTAAAATTGAGTCACTAATTAGTTCCGAACGCATCCGACGTAACTTCTTTTCCTATTTCTTACCGATCGCCTTTGGGATCGCCTGCACTGCCACTGCCCTGCTGGTTCCGCTCGGGTTCTTCCTGGGAATCTTCGCTTTGGTGTTGCTATTTTATCTGTGGCGCAAGAAGGTTGCTCCCCTCTGGCCCCGGGTCTTCTGCGCTTTAGCGAGCCTATTTGCAATTGTCTGTACGGTGGTCGCTACCCTGCGTCTGCTGGGTTATAACTCTTAAGGAAGCGCGTCCGCTTTTTCCCGCCGCACTGCAGCCACTTCGAATAGGGCAATCCCCGTAGCCACCGCGGCATTTAAGGATTCCACCTCAGAAGAGATCTCGATTCGGGTGAGCAGATCACAGTTTTCCTTCACCAAGCGGGATATCCCGTCACCTTCAGCTCCGGTAACTAACGCCAAAGGGCCATCTGCCAAACCGGATTCACTCACCGAGCAAGTACCGCCGCCATCTAATCCCAGCACGAAGCAGCCTTGCTCTTTGCACTGTTTAATCGCATTTACCAGGTTGGACACTCGGGCAATCGGCAAACGTGCGGCGGCTCCGGCGGAGGCTTTCCAGGCAGTCACGTTCATCGAGGCACTGCGCCTGCCGGGAATCACTACCCCGCTGGCTCCAAAGGCGGCAGCGCTGCGCACAATCGCTCCCAAGTTATGTGGATCAGTAACCCCATCTAGCAGCACAATCAGTGGCTTAGCGTGATTTTTTTCCGCATTGTCAAAGAGCTCAGCTAAATCGGTGTACTCAAACTCGGGTACTTCAAGAGCAACGCCCTGGTGAACCGCGCCCTCGGTAGCTAAATCCAAATCGGAGCGGGGAACTTCCACGATGGGTGCCCCCTGCGCGCTGGCTTTGGCGAGCAACAAGGAGAGTTTCTTATTGGCCGCCAGGTTACCCGCCACAAACACTCGAGTCACCGGGATATCAGATTCCAGGGCTTCCAGCACCGGGTTACGTCCGGCAATCAGTTGGTGCCCACCTCGCACGTGGATCAGGGAACGTTTGGCACGCGCCTTGCGTTGAGCTGCTTGTGTTTCTTCGCGGCGCTCTTTTTGGATACGGGCGCGATAAGCGGCGTGGTAAGGACGGTTTTCGGCTTTCGGCGTGGGGCCTTTCGCCCGCAAACCCCGTTTATTGCCGCCGCTGCCTTTAGGAGCGCCCTTCTTATCAGTGCGTTTCATTCTGCCGTGGTGATCTCCGCGAACTGCCATCTGAAAACCCCTAACCTAAATGCCAAGTGGAGCCGCCAGCTCCGTCCTCAATAATTATCCCCGCCGCACCTAAGCGGTCGCGGATTCCGTCCGCGCGCGCCCAATCCTTTTCTTTGCGCGCTTGAACTCGCTGTTCCAGCTGTTCAGCTACGAGCTTTTCCAAAGCAGCAGCGGCGGCAGATTCATTTCCGCCGTCAGTTTCCCGCCATTGCTCCGAGAGAGGATCAAGCCCTAATACCTCTAGCATGGCGCGAATCTGGATAGCTATCTGCGCACCCTCAGCAGTTTTCCTGTCTTCAAACGCGGTATTAGCTTGCTTAATTTTTTCGTGTATCACCGCTTGAGCAGCCGCGATATTTAAATCATCGTCCATAGCTGCACAAAAAGCCTCCGGAAGGGCGACCGCAGCCAAATCTTTGGCTCTGGCCTCAGCAACCTCGGGGGCTGCCTGGGCAAAACGCGCCAGGGAAGAAGTAAACTTATTCCAAGTTTCGCCCGCCTGCTCCAAGGTTTCCGGGGAATACTCCACGGTGGAACGGTAGTGGGTAGTCCCTAAGGCGAGACGGAGCACCGCTGCCGGCGTGGTTTTTAAGATTTCCGAAACCACCAGGGAGTTCCCCAGTGACTTCGACATTTTCTCACCCTTAATAGTTACCCAGGCGTTATGTATCCAGTATTTTGCGAATGGCCAACCGGCACCGTGAGATTGCGCCTGTTCATTTTCGTGATGGGGGAAACGCAGGTCAATCCCGCCCCCGTGAATATCGAAAGCTTCTCCCAGATAGCGCCGTGACATTGCCGAGCACTCTAAATGCCAGCCGGGACGACCTTTTCCCCAGGGGGAATCCCATTTAGCAGTCTCGGGTTCGCTGTCTTTTGCTGCTTTCCAGAGGGCGAAGTCCCGCGGATCGCGTTTTCCTGCCTCGGTTTGGTTATCGATCTGGCTCTCGTCCTCGGTAGTTCGCATATCGGAGAGTTTTTGCCGGGTCAGCGAGCCGTAATCTTTGAGGGATTTAACATCAAAATAGACGTTTCCATTCCCATCACTATAGGCGTGACCGGCATCTATGAGACGCTGGGTGAGGGCGATTTGTTCGGGAATCTGCCCGGTGGCGCGCGGTTCATAGGTCGGGGGCAGCACCCCGAGGGCGCGATAGGCGGCGGCGAACTCTTGCTCGAAGCGGTACGCCCATGCCCACCAGGGCCAGCCCGCCTCCGCGGATTTATTCAAGATTTTGTCGTCAATATCGGTAACGTTTCGCACATAGGTTACCTGGTAACCGCTGCGGCGCAGCCAGCGAATCAGCACGTCAAAGGCAATCGCCGAACGCACGTGTCCTATATGGGGAGACCCCTGAACGGTGGCTCCGCACAGGTAAATTCCTACTTGTCCGGCTTTCACCGGCTCAAAATCCACGATGCGGTGACGGGCAGAATCATAAATGCGAAGGCTCATGTTCCCATGCTATCGGCAAGCACCCTTAGGGAAGAACTTCGTCTGCCCGGTTTCCGTGGACGCGTCCTCGCCTTTTGCAGTCTCTCAAGTTTCATCTACCGCACCATCGCTACCAACCCGAGGGCAAGACGGATAAACTCAGATAGTAAGAGTGCAAACGCTGCCGGATAAATCTCGCCAACAGCCTTGCAAAAGTCCTTATTTGAGAGGAAATAGTTCATGCCCGCACTGATTGTTGTCGGAGCCCAATGGGGAGACGAAGGAAAGGGTAAAGTCACCGACCTAGTTGGCCAGAGCGTTGATTGGGTAGTTAAGTTCAATGGCGGCAATAACGCTGGTCACACCATTGTAGTAGGCGATCAAAAGTTTGGTTTACATTTGATCCCGGCGGGTATCCTCTCCCCCACGGTAACTCCAGTCATCGGTAACGGAGTAGTAGTTGACCTGGAAGTCATGTTTGCGGAAATCCAGATGCTCGAGGAAGCTGGGGTCGACTGTTCCCGACTAAAGGTTTCTCTCAACGCTCATATTATTCCGCCCTACAACAAGGTAATGGACGGACTGGCAGAACGGTCTTTGGGTGAACGCAAGATTGGTACCACCGGTCGCGGGATTGGACCTACCTACGCCGATAAAATGAACCGGATTGGCCTGCGTATCCAGGATCTATTTGACGAATCAATCTTGCGCCAAAAAGTTCGCTCCGCTCTGTCAGGTAAGAACTTTGTGATCGAAAAACAGTTCTCCGAAGAGCCTATCGATCCAGAAACTATTTCTGACCAGCTACTTTCTTATGCGGACAGGGTGCGGCCTATGGTTTTCGACTGCACCACCGAGCTTAACCTGGCCTTGGATCGCGGAGAAACCATCCTCTTAGAGGGCGGTCAAGCCACCATGCTGGACATCGACCACGGCACCTACCCCTTCGTAACCTCCTCGTCCTGCACTGCCGGTGGCGCCTGCTCGGGATCAGGAATCGGACCGACCCGCATTGACCGGGTAATTGGTATCGCCAAGGCTTACACCACTCGCGTAGGGGAAGGCCCTTTCCCCACCGAACTTTTTGGTAAAGAGGGAGAGGACTTGCGTCAGGCGGGCGGGGAGTTCGGGGTAACTACCGGACGCCCGCGCCGTACCGGTTGGTTCGATTCGGTAGTTGCTCGCTACGCCGCTCGGGTCAACGGCCTCACCGACTTAGTGATTACCAAGCTGGATGTACTTTCGAAATACGATGAAATTCCGGTTTGCGTAGCCTATGACGTTGATGGACAGCGTTTTGAGGAGCTCCCTGCCGATCAGACTGCTTTCCACCATGCCCAGCCGATTTACGAAATGCTGCCCGGTTGGAAAGAAGATATCACCGGCTGCCAGACGTTTGCGGATTTGCCGACCAAGGCACAAGAGTACATTGAGCATCTAGAGGAGCTTTCGGGCTGCCGCATTAGCGTAGTCGGGGTAGGAGCGGACCGCGCGGCCACGATTGTGCGCCATCAGCTGCTGGACTAGGGTTTGTCCCGCTAACTTAACTCCGTATCTGACGCAAGTATTTTTTACTTGCGCGGCGCGCTCTCCCGCAATATCTGCTCTCATAATCTATGGTTGCTGTTGTATAGACAACGCGATTTCGTTGGAGGTCAGATGAGCAAGAACGAGCCGGATAACGACTTCACTACCCGAACCTGGTTCGTAGGAGAAGAAGGCGAAGAAGAGCAGGCTCCCGAAGATACTTTGATCCCCGGCGAGCATCACGCTACTTCCCCCTCTGATAACGATTCCCTGATCGCGGGGGACGGCCTCAGCTCAGAGGCAGCTCCAGCAGGCGAAGAAAACCTTCCCGCCCAGCAGCTAGAGCACACCGATAGCGCGATTGTGGGTACCGCGGAAAACACGAATGCGGACTTAACTGACGAGGACGAGTCAGCGGAAGTGAGCGTACCTGACGTAAGTGAAGAAGACGCTAGTGACGCCGCTTCCCCGGCTTTAGAGCGCAAATCACTCATGGAACGCAGCCGCGAGGTAGATCAAGACGATTCTGGGATGGAGCCCGCCCCCTCTAGCGAAGTGGAAAGCACCGCTGACCGGCGCTATTCTTTGCTGAGCGGCTCTGAGGAAGCGACGGATCCGGTCGAGGAGGACTCGCCCCACTGGGATTCGGTAGAGGAAACCGAACCGGAGGAAGTGCTAACTACCGCGGAGCGGCAACAAAGCTTTGAAGATACTATTTTCGATGGAGCCACGGTCAAACCGACAGTGCCTTCACGCGCAGCTGCTCACGTCTGGTCGCTATTGCTGTTTTTAGTGTTGGTTCCGCTTACCTGGTACCTAATTCTGGATGTCGCTACCCGGTTGCGTACGCGTGGCGGAGATGTATTGCTGCCCGCCTCGAGCTTGAATGCCGGTCAATGGGTTGAACTTGTGGTGGCGATAATCATGGTCTTCCTGCTGGCTCTAGTAGCCCGCTTCTCTTCTCTAGGCGCTTTTATTACCGGGTTAGCCTTAACAGTAGGAGGAGCGTTCTTCCTGGTGGTTCCCGAGCAAACTGCCAATGGTTTGCAACCACTGCTAACCGCTCTCGATAACGCCGGCCAGCAAGACCACTTCTATCAGGCACTTCCTTCCAATATCGCCCATCACTTGGCTTGGTCAGGTGGATCGGGAATGTTAGTACTGGCTGGTTTGACCCTGCTAGCAATGGCCTTCCTGGCACATAGCGCGCGCCGCGCGGGACGCAAAGATTATCTAATCGAACGCAAGGTCAAGGCGGCGGAAAAGAGCGAGCCAACGGAAGGCTAGGTTCTTAACCAGTTACAACCGGCGCCAAAGTTAAACAGCGCTAGTTGGGTAATCCCATACCGCAAATAAGGTTAGTGCGTCTAAACCTGCTTTTTTAGGGTTAATACGCAGCGGGGATAGGGACGCTATTATTAGCGCTTTGTTTCACGGTGTTAGGTTTTTTGCATAAGTTTTGGGGCGACAACCGCTATGGCTGCCGCCCCAAAACTATGCTTAATGCCAAACTCTAGCGGGCACGCCGCGCCAAACGATCAATGTCGATCAAGGTGACTGCGCGTCCCTCTAGCCGAATCCAATTGCGGTTCACGAACTCGGCTAAGGACTTATTCACGGTCTCCCGCGAGGCTCCCACCAACTGAGCTAACTCTTCTTGAGTCAGATCGTGCGGCACATGTATTCCGTCCTCGGTACGGATCCCGAAACGATCCGCCAAATCCAGGAGCGCCTTGGCTACCCGGCCGGGCACATCCGAGAACACCAGGTCAGCTAAAGCCTCGTTGGTGCGGCGCAGGCGCTTTGCCAATGCTTTGAGCATATGTTTCGCCAAGGAGGGGTTATCCTCCAGAAAAACCATCAAGTCGCTATGGTTTAAGAAAACCAAGCGGGCGGGTGAAACCGCGGTTGCGGTAGTGGAACGCTGACCCGGATCAAATAGGGTGAGCTCCCCCAGGATTTCCCCCGGACCCAACACCGCTAGCAGGTTCTCGCGACCATCAAGGGACTGATGCGACAGTTTTATTTTCCCCTCGGCCACGATATACAAGCGGTCGCCATCATCGCCCTCTTCAAATAGGTTTTCCCCGCGGCGCAAGGTGGTTTGTCCCATCATTGAGAACAAGCGCATCTGCGCTTCCTGATCGAGTCCCTCAAAGAGGGGGACTCTAGCTAAAAAGGACGAATCCAAGCTAATCACTCCTTAAACTTCTAGACAGACAGCGAACCATAGATACCGATTCAACACTACTCGTTTGTTGTGACTTATGCCACCCGAGAGTTTGGGTGCGGTTACTAATTTACTCCGCTAACTATAAGTTGGCGCAGAACTGGGACTTCTTTCCGGCAGCCCCCAGCTGTTAAGCAAGACGATACTGACTATTTTTCAGTAGTTTGCCGCTGTATCCATTCGGCTAGTTCCATCCGCTTGCCGGTATAGAAGGGCGTATCCTGGCGGACATGCAGTCGAGCTTCACAGTCCCGTTGCTGACGCAGCACGCCCATAACCCGGTTAATATCATCGGATTCTAGGGTCACTGACCATTCATAATCATTAAGCGCAAAGGTCGCCAAAGTAGATACCGCTACATCCAGGTAACCAGCACCATTGCGGCCATGCTCGGCGAGCATGGCGCTACGCTTAGCCTTGGGCAGGTAATACCACTCGAGGGAACGCACAAACGGGTAAACCGCAGCATAGGCACGGGGCGCCCAACCACCGAAGCAGGCAGGCAGGTGGGGCTTATTGAACTCCGCAGTCATATGAGCGCTCATAATCGACCACACCGGCACCAAGTGGGCTCCTAGCCGCGAGTTCAATACCGCGTGGTAGGCATCTTGTAGCTTGTCATTGGATTCATCTAGGAACCAGAACATTAAATCAGCGTCTGCGCGGTAACCGGCAACGTCATACCAGCCGCGTACGGTTACTCCCAATTCTGCGATGGTTTCCTCGAGTTCGCGCGCCATAGCTGCTCGCTCTGCCTCCTGGGCAGGTAGCGGCAAAGCTAGTTCGAAAACCGCGTGCATAGAAAAGTTGTTGCGCGCATTTACTTCCTCAGGATCCACTTTATGATCGCGAGGATCGGGGGATACATCATTGGGCATCGGATGAGCCATTATTTTCTCCTTTTAGCTTTTAGCTGTTTATTCTTTTCTAGTTTCAAACTCGACTGGCAGGTCAGCTCCCTGTTTGCTGACCCGGGAATCTCCGGGGGGCGCCCAGGCTGGCCATCGGGGTTCTAAAGCATCTTGGGCATAGGCGACCTCGCCTCCTGCTTTTTCCTGAGCGCGCTCGGTCACCAAATCCGCGAGTGCTCCGATAAAGCCCGGATCGGTGCCTACCGTAGGCACCCGCAAATAGTTAAGCCCCAACTGGGCTGCAGTTTCTTTAGCTTCGGTATCCAGGTCGTAAACCACTTCCATATGGTCACAGATAAACCCGATAGGTACGCAGACTACGTCAGTTACGCCCTCTGCTTTCAGTTGCGCTAAGCGGTCATTAATATCGGGCTCTAACCAGGGCATTCGTGGCGGACCAGAGCGGGAACAATAGGACAAATCCCAGTTCAGCTCCCGCCCCAGCTCTTTACTCACCCTCGCCGCGACCTCGGAGCATACCTGTTGGTGTTGGCGCACATAGTCGGGGCGGGAGCTATCGGCAGGGCCGGAGCATTCCTGCATGGCACTGGGAATCGAGTGGGTCACAAAGGTTACGTAAGGTACGTGTCCGCTATTTTGCTCCCGATTTACTACTGCCTCCAACAGCAACTTCGTATAGGCTCCTACGAAGCCTTCAGTGGTGTAGTAGGCGCGCACTTTATCCAGTTTCAGCGATAAATCCTGAGCCTGTAGCTGAGCTTTCGCGGCGGCTAAGTCTTCCCGGTATTGCCTGCACCCCGAATAACAAACATAGGCGGAGGTGAAAATACAAAGTACCCGGGTAAGTCCTCGCATTGCCAGGTCGCATAGGGTGTCGTGGATAAAGGGATGCCAGTTACGGTTCCCGATTACGACTTCGATATCTTCGCCCCGCCGGCTCAGTTCCAGCTCGAGGGCGCGTCGAATTTCCAGGTTTCGCGCATTTATGGGACTGATTCCGTGGAAACGTCCATAGTGGGTGGAAACCTGTTTTAACCTCTCGTCAGGAACTCCCCGCCCGGAGGTAGCGTTGCGCATAAACGGCAACACGTCCTCCATTTGTCGCGGCCCGCCATAGCTGACCAGCATCACCGCATCGTATTGGGCAGAAATCTGACTCACTGTCCCTCCTCGCTGGAGCTTTCCTGTTTCAAATCGTCAACGCTCAAGCCGGTTACCGGGCAGACCTGCGTCTTATCTTGTGGAGCTGGCGGAACTTCCAGATCCAATCCCCACACCTGTTGGAGGGCGTTTACGTATTCCCGCCCCATCCCTTCGCGTCCGGCGCGATGAGCGTTAATCGTGGGAATATGGGCTAGCCGAGCCGCGAGGTGTCGCAGCGCGTATTCGGCTTCTTCCCGGGCAATAGCATCTCCCTTGGGCAGGCGCTCCACTTCATCGGCCAGCACCTGGCGGAAGCTATCGCGCAGCGCCACCACTACCGAATCCATTTGGCGATCGGCGAGCAATGCTTCGGCTTCCTGCACACCCTCGGCCACAATCTCTTGTGCCCGCTTAACCTGGGCTTTCCCGGCTTCCGGTACCTGGGCACTAATTTCTTCTAGGTTGATTACCCGTACCCGCTCTAAATCGGCAACCCCGTCCTCAATATCGGTTTGTAAGGCCAAATCGAGAATGGTTTTTTCTCCGCTAGATAATTCTAAAGCCCGCTGTACTTCCTCTTTGGTGAGTACCGGAGAACCCATACCCCGGCAGGTAACAATCAAAGTGGCTGCTTCTAGCGCCGCTACCAGCTGGTCTTTGGCTACCGGTTGCAAGTCATGGCCGTAAGCGAAACGTTCGGCACGCCCAGAAGTGGAGTACACCGAGATGTCTTGCACCCCTTTGGCACGCAGCGCCGCGACTGCTGCCCCCGCATAGGAGCCGGTTCCGATCAAAAGTGTGGGGGTACCTACCAGGGGATCTATTCGTTCCGCCACTATTGCCAAACCGCAGGCAACTACCGAACGACCCTGGGAGGCAATTCCGGTTAGCTGCGCGACCCGGCGGGAAGTAGTTAGTGCTCCTTGGCAGGCGCGGGTAATAGTGGCGGAGGATATCCGCTCGTGGGTGGCTACCCGCAGGGCGCGGCGCAGCTGTCCGGAGATTTCGCGTTCTCCTACCACCATGGAATCCAACCCGCAGGCAACTGTAAATAAATGTTCTAAAACCTGACGGTCACGGCGAATTTCGCAGATAGTTCCCAGGCGGGATTGGATGTAGCTATCTACCGCTGCCAGTTGCTCGCTGGAGATTGCCGGCGCTGTTTCAATAATGATCTCTACCCGATTGCAAGTGGAAAGCGGTAGCACTCCCCTTACCTCAGGTAGACGTTGCAAGAGATCCTCAGGCAGGCCATCAGTGGTACTGGAAGCTGCCGCCACGGCGTTAAGCCCGTGACGGAGATGATGCACCGAATAGGAAGAAAGACCCACGGACTCATTAGATCATTTTTTATTTTTTGAAAAGCACCCGGCAGATCCCGGCCTATCCGCACCCTAATTAATTCTATTTACCCAGTCCAGAGCGTTACTAAAGAAAAATAATCTGCCAGAGCGTCAGCAAGAATCCCTGTTTTTTGCAACAGACAGATGCGGAAAATGTGTCAGAAAAATAGTTTCTCTGGTTTCTTAGCCGCGGGGAGCAGTCCGCAGCCAGCTGGTTACTGCACTTGCTTGCGCCAGCCGAAAATGCCATAGATCATGGAAATATGTCTGAGCAAAATTCTTTCCTACAAGCCGTTCACGGCCTGCGTCCTGATAAAACTCCAGTTTGGTTTATGCGCCAAGCCGGGCGTTCCCTCCCGGAGTATCGCCGCCTGCGCGCCGGTAACGATATGCTCACTTCCTGCACTACCCCCGAACTGGCAGCGGAAATAACGCTGCAACCGGTGCGCCGCTACGGGGTAGATGCCGCGATTTTCTTCTCTGATATTGTCACCCCCCTGTATTTGGCGGGTTTAAAGGTAGAGATCGTCCCCGGTAAAGGCCCGGTTTTCGCCGACCCAGTTCTGAGCCCTAAGGACGTAGACCGCCTCATCAGCTTTAAAGGCTTTGATCCGGATTGTATTACCGAGGCCGCGCAGATGGTTTGCGCCGAGGTGGGCGATACTCCCCTAATTGCGTTTGCGGCTGCGCCTTTTACTTTGGCCTCCTATCTAATTGGGGATACCCGCTCGAAGAATCACCTGGAGGCGCGGGCTTTTATGCATTCTTACCCGGATGCCTGGAACCGGCTCGCCAGCTGGTGTGCGGATATGTCGGCGGCATTCCTGGCGGCACAGATTGCCGGTGGGGCGCGCACGGCGCAAGTTTTCGACTCGTGGGTGGGCGACCTTTCGCGCGCCGATTACCAAACCTATTGCCTTGAGCATTCTCGGGTAGTGATTGATTCTGCTCATGCCCACGGAGTCCCGGTGATTCACTTCGGGGTGGGAGCTAGCAACCTGCTGGATTTGATGCGCGATGCCGGGGCGGAATGTATCGGGGTTGATTGGCGGCTACCTCTAGGTGAAGCCGTAAAGCTAATCGAGCATGGCCCCGGTGACCGTTTTGCGGTGCAAGGCAATATTGACCCTGCCGTTTTGTTCGCCTCTACTGAGGTACGCCGCCGTCACGTCGATCAGGTGTTAGCGGAGGGCAAGCAGGCCGCCGCGCATATCGTCAATCTGGGACATGGGGTGCCGCCGAATGCAGACCCCGCGGTTTTGCAAGAAATCGTCGACCAGGTACACGAATCGCGTTAAGCGCTAACGACTATGCTGAAAGATTATCCGGGGCACACCGCCTCAAAAACCGTTTGTGGCAAGGAGATGCAATGCACGACCTAGCTGGATTAGCCGATTATGATGTTTTGGTTATCGGAGGAGGGCTGGCTGGATTGACCAGCGCCTATACTCTGCAAAAACAGGGTGCGCGGGTAGCGGTGATTGAAGAGAGAGGACGCCCCGGCGGCCTGATTTGTTCGGGGCGTTTTGGGGACTTCACCTTCGATATTGGCGCTGAAGCTTTTGCGGCGGGGGCTAGCGAAGTTAAAGATTTATGCGCAGAGCTAGGTTTACCGCTGGTTGCTCCCCGTGGTAAATCCTGGATTTTTCACCACACTCGCGCTGGTAACCCCGAGGGCGCGCTTCCGATTCCTCACGGTATGCTAGGGATTCCTGCCAGCCTCGATGACCCGGGCATTGTGGGAGCGCTCAGCGAAGCAGAAATGCAGCGCGCCCGTGAGGACTTAACTATGGGGTCGCAGGTAGGGGCGGAAGAAACCACCGTAACTGGTCTGGTAACTAGCCGCCTAGGAAACGCGGTTTTAGAAAAAGTAGTTGCGCCCGTTGCCGGGGGAATCCACTCGGCAAGCACCGACCGCCTAAACGCCGATACCGTGCTGCGCGGACTGCGTCCCGCCCTAAAAGAACACGGTTCGCTGGTGAAAGCAGTCGCCGCTTTGCGCGGACTAAAGCCCGGCAAACCCGCCGTACTCGCCCCCGAGGGAGGAATGTTCCGCCTGGTAGAAACCTTAGCGCAGCGTATTGAAGAGGGCGGGGGGCTGATTTTGTCTCATGTGCGCGGTCTCGAACTGGAACCGGCAAAAGACGAATCAAACGCTGATGCCGATGCCGCTGCTGGCTCGAATCAGCCCGGCTCAGCAGGCTGGAAGGTAACAGTTTCTAACACCAAATCGGGGGCGACTCCCGGGGCTAGTCCCATAAATATCGGAGAGGCAGTCACGGTTACTGTCCCGCAGGTAGTAGTGGCTTTACCAGGCTATTTAGCCGCGCCGATGCTGCGTGAAGTACCAGGGATTCAAGTCGGTGAGCTCCCCCAGGGCGGCCCGATCGCACACGTGACTCTGTTTGTGGACTGCCCGGCGTTAGATGCTCATCCGCGCGGTTCCGGAATGTTGGTGCAACGCCCCAGCAATAAAGATATTGAAAACGGCTGCGTGGGAGCGAAAGCTATCACTCATTACACTTCCAAATGGCCGTGGGCGCAGGAAGCTGCCGGTAAAGGTCGCCACCTGCTGAGAGTGTCTTATGGTTGGGCAAATGGACCGGAGATTCCGGTATCGGTCGAGGGCGCGTTAAAGGATGCTTCCCGGCTGCTGGGGGTACAGATTTCCCCAGAACAACTGCTCGGTTCGATGACTATTCACTGGGATGGCTCTCTGCCACCTTTCACCCCTAAACATCGGGAAATGACCACCAAGCTGCTAGAAGACCTGCATGCCTATCCCGGTCTGGATTTAGCAGGCTCTTGGGTGGCCGGTTCGGGGATTGCCGCCGTAGTCCGTCAGGCGCAAACGATTAAAATGCGCGGTACCGGCTGGATTAGCGAAACGCGCTCGGACGCTTTAATTTTGGGTACTCGTGCTTCCCGCCTGGCAGTAACCCAATCGGAAACCGTAGCTAACGCTTTGCGCGCTCAGGGACTAAATGTGCAACTGCGGCAAGTGCGCACCGCCGGCGATATTTCCCGCGCCTCTTTACAAAAACTGGGGGGCGTTGGGGCGTTTGCCGCGCAACTACGCCTAGCACTCTTGGAGGAAAACTGTCATTTAGCAGTGCATTCTTTCAAAGATTTACCCACCCAGGAGGCTCCGGGTCTAAAAGTTGCGGCGATTCCCAGCCGCGCGGATGCTCGGGACGCACTATGTGCGGCTCCCGGTTTAACTTTGCAGACTCTACCCCAGGGAGCCAAGGTAGGGACGGGTTCTCCGCGTCGCTCCGCCCAAATCCTGGCTTTACGTCCCGACCTCAACATCGTGGATATTCGCGGCAATGTGCCTACCCGCCTGGGCAGGGTGAAAGGCATTGCCGCTCCTGAGGGTGACTTTACTGATGGACGGGAGACCCGGGAAAAAATTTCTCAGGGCGCACACGACTTGGATGCAGTGATTTTGGCGGCGGCTGGTTTGGATCGGATTGGGTTGGGCGCTTACGCCAATGAGCGTTTCCATCCTGAACAGGTGCTTCCAGCCCCAGCGCAAGGGGCGCTCGCGGTGGAGACTTCAGGGGTAGCGCTTAAAGCCCACCCCGATTTAGCGGCCGCACTGGAAGAGCTTAATGACCTGGCAACTGCACTTACTTCTACGGCGGAGCGGGCAGTGTTAGCAGAGCTAAACGCCGGGTGTGCCGCGCCCGTAGGGGCCTTTGCCCAGATGCAGGCGGGCAAGCTTAATCTGACTGCCGCGATTATTTCCCTCGATGGTACTCGGGAAGTACGCGTCAATGACTCCTTGCAGGCCGATCCGGAAAAGACCTTCGCCGAGATGCTTGACCAGGCGCGTCAGCTGGGTGAGAGCGTGGCGCGCGCCCTCCTAGAATCGGGGGGTGGCGAGCTTGCTGACCTGGGGGCTTCCAAGGTACGCGGCTAATATCGGGCAACGGGAAACTATTTTCGGAGGGCGGCGATGGCATTTACGGTGGCACTTACGGCAGGCTCAACGCGCCCGTTAGCAAAAAAACTGCAGGCAGAATTGCCTGAGTGCCAGATAGTTGGCGCTCCGGTTACCAGATCGCGCCCGGTTAGCGATCCGCGAGTCTCTAGCTACCTAGACAGTTTGCGGCGCGGGGAATATAGCTGGGTGGTGATTACTTCTGCTCGCACCGTGAAGCATTTACAAAAGCTATTAGCTGCCGAGCCGCCTCTTACTACCTTTCCGCAGGTAGCAGCAGTAGGTAAGGCTAGCTCCCAGGCCGCAAGCAAGGCTGGCTGGAATGTTACTTTGCAAGCGGGCGGTAACGCCACCGATTTGGCGCGCTGTTTCGCTAACTTAACCCCCAGTCTCTCCCGCCCTTCCCGGGTATTCTTACCGGGATCTGCGCTCAGTAAACCGGATTTACCTGCAGCATTAAGCGAACTAGGCTACCAGGTTGATAGTTGCGCCCTCTACACCATGACCCCGGTTTCTGCGTGTCCGGAAGAATATTTCCACGCCGATGCGGTGGCGGTTACTTCTGGTTCTAATCTGCGCACCCTCGCTGACTTCGGGATATTCAGTTCCTGCCCCGAAAAAGCTGCCTGTACCCTCCCCCACCTAGTTTGTATCGGGGAGCCGAGTGCCCAGGTGGCAGCGCAACTGGGGTTGGAAGTTGCGGCGGTTGCGCCAACCCCAGACGCGAGCGGACTGGCACGGGCGCTACGTTCTTGCCTGGCACCCTAATCGCAGGTTGGCATCGCAGATGGGAAAGCGGAAGTTAACTTTTAATAACGTTTACTGAAAATCCCGCATTCCTCGCCGGCTAGCTGGAATGTAGCTGTTAACATAAAGCATGACTTATACACCTCAACCTGATAATGCAAGCCCCACCCCTCAAGGGTATCCGATGCCGGACAGCCCCCAGTTTTCACCGGTGAACCCGCAAATGCCGCCGGACGCAATGCCGCCGGCTACCCCCACCAAGAAGCCCAAGACCGGTTTGATCGTCACCATCGTGATTGTGGCGGTACTGGTTGTTACTTTGATCGGGCTATTTATCGCCAACACTTTAGTGGCAAGTGCGCAAGAGAGATCCTTGAAAAACGAATTCGTCAAAGAGGGATTTTCGAATGTGCGGACTGAAATTAACTCTAGCCCTATGCTCCTTAGTTACTTTAAAGACTATTATCGCGAAGCAAAAGTCACTGCCTCGGCGGGAACTTTTGCTACCGAGGGGTCAAAACAGAATTTAAAGATAAAGGATGTGCGGGCTGTTTTCCATGGGCTGAAAGGTGGAGATAATCCCATCATTGAAAAGGGCAATATGACTTTCACCCTACCGGGTGAAGAATTTGATAAAGCCATAAAGGAAGATGCCACTGCCTCCAAAATGAATATGCGGCGCAACGGTAACAAAATTACTGCCGAGGCGGAAGAACAAGGTCTAAAGATTCAGGTTGAAATGGGTATGCATTTTGAACCTGGTAAAGACGGACAATCTGGAAAACTCTTCCTAGTCCCGGACAAGTTCATGATTAACGGTAGTGACGAATTCATGGGGCAAAAGCTCAGCCCTGCTGATATGGGCATGAAAAAAGAAGAAATCCCCATGGATCTGAATAAAGCTTTCGTTCTCAAGAACGTAGATTTTTCGGGTAAAGACATCAAGTTCGACATTGATTTCCAGAACGTCAAACTGAAAGACATTGGCAAGTAGGTATTGCTGCTTACCCGGTTCGGCAGGTAGCAGTTGATATTTCCCGTAATTACCTGCTGCTACCGCCTCGGCTACTGATCCGCATACCTTGGAGAGCTCACCCCTGGTTATTAATCCTTATGGGCACCGTAGCTCTATCCTGTCCGCCTCTGGAATACCACAGCTGAGGAGCCTTGACAGGTTCGAGCACTCCCGCCGCGCCCTCGGAAAATATTTGCGAAACTTCCCACGGTTTTGGGCGGGAATCTCGCTGCAGTGCCCGGGCGCGGTATGCTTTTTTTAGTTTTCTTATCCGCAAGCCGCATGGCTAAGCCTAGGAGGAACGATTGTTTAACTCCCACGAAGAAGCCCTACAATTTGTTGCCGACCAGGATATTGAGCTGATTGATATCCGTTTTTGCGACCTGATTGGCACCAGTCAGCATTTCACGATTCCCGCCGACCAGTTTGCGGATGCCCTGGAAAACGGGTTGATGTTCGATGGGTCTTCTATCCGCGGTTTCACTTCGATAGACAAATCAGATATGAAACTCATAGCTGATGTGTCTGATGCCTACGTGGATCCGTTCCGCGCTTGCCCCACCTTGGTGGTGAATTGTTCCATCGTAGATCCTTTCACCGATGCGCCTTTCCCCCGCGATCCGCGCCAGGTTGCCGCTAAAGCGGAAGCCTACCTGCGCTCTACGGGAATCGCCGATACCTGCTTTATTGGTGCCGAAGCTGAGTTTTATCTATTTGATTCCGTGCGTTACCAAACCCAGCCTTATGACACTTTCGTGAAACTGGATTCTGTTGAAGGGTATTGGAATACCGGTCGGGAGGAAGAGGGCGGAAACCTCGCCTATAAGACCCCGCTCAAGGGCGGCTACTTCCCAGTAGCTCCCGCCGATAAGTTCTGTGACCTGCGCGATTACATGGTGAAGCTCCTCAGCGACTCCGGGCTCAAAATGGAGCGCGCTCACCATGAGGTTGGCTCCGGGGGGCAACATGAAATCAACTATCGTTTCAACTCGCTAATGGCGGCGGGTGACGACATGATGAAGTTCAAGTACCTGATTAAGAACGCTGCGCAAGAAGCGGGAGTCACCGCCACCTTTATGCCCAAACCTATGGCGGGTGATAACGGCTCCGGCAAACAAACTGCATTTTTTCTTTTGAAAGAAGGAGAAGCCCCAATTTATGTTCGAAACAGGTATGATTGCCTC
>NZ_CABTZZ010000027.1 GCF_902489465.1 uncultured Varibaculum sp.
CAGACGTGTGCTCTTCCGATCTATGGGTGCTAGCAACAACAGAAAATATCTCTCTATGGCTGCGTTATTGTGCCGGCAACCAATGTTGCCTGTCAACGGCGACAGAAAAAAGGACAGAGAGAAAAACAAGAACGAAACGACAAACCTGAAATAACCCAGCCACTCCTTACACTTAGTCTTTGACGGTAAACGCATTATTCCTCGCTTCCTGCTGGTTGGTTAAACCTTCGAGGACGAATTTGATTTTGAAAACTATCACCCAGGACAAACCGTTTAATCTGAGAGATAGGAATTTTAGGTGTCCGATCTTCTTTCAATAAGCCATTTGTCTCTTGAAGAGTGTCAGTGAGCTGGGTATAACACCACCCCGTTAGTACGGATGAGTTGTAAAGTGCCCTGAATAGCGACGAAACTCTTTCCTCGAAATCTTTAGTGTTTGAGACTACTTCATATCCCCAGGAAGATTCTTTATCTTCACGTAAAGAAATTCCTCCGAACTCTGTGACCATCATCGGACGATTTCCTAACTCTGTTGAAGAATTCAACAGGATCGGTCTTCCTTGCGGCCCGATTCCATGAATGGTCTGGCATACATTTCCAGGTTCTAGGTAAGCAATTTCCAATTCATTTGCAGTTGTCGCATAATCATGCGTGCTCACAATATCCGTATCGAGTTGTTCCCAACCATCGTTAGCCACTACCAACCGGGTGGGATCCTTCGCTCTAGTTAATTCAACTATCGAATTTACAAAGTGGCGTTGGCTGGGATTAGTGGAGATTGCGTCAACTCCCCAACTCTCGTTGAAAGGTACCCACACCACAATCGAAGGACTGGATGCATCTCGGTCAAGTATTGAATTCCACTGCGATAAGGTCCAATTAATGGCTCGGCGAGAATACTCAAATGCAGCAGGAAACTCTGCCCACACCATAATTCCCAGGTAATCAGCCATAGCAAGATAGCGTCTATCTGGAGTACGCTGATGGATTCTAATCGTATTGAATCCCATGTCCCGAACTAGTTCTAAATCACGAATTTGAGCATCGCAACTAGGCGCTGTAAAGAAGCTTTCCCGCCAATACCCTTGATCTAAGATTCCGCGAACATATACAGGTTTTCTGTTAATTCTTAGATACCCATTCTTGATATCTACTGCACGAAGCCCAAGATAAGAGAGAACCTTGTCTTCTTGGCTACCAACTTTTAAGTCAACTTCAGCATCAATCAGGTTAGGCGAGCTGGGGAACCAAAGTAGATTATTCCATTCCGTTCGACTCCGCACCTGCGGAATCTCTACGATTACGGTTGCAGACATACCTTTTATATCGGTTTCAACCGCAGCCAGCTCTTGCCCCCGCAATCTCAAATTAATACGAATGCGTCCCTGAGGAATCCATTTTGAAAAAGCAAATTCGGCAGTAACTATTGCTCGATCAAGATCAAATTTCCACCAAATTTGCTCTATTGCATGACAGGGAACAGACTCCACCCACACATCTCGCCAAATTCCGGTAGAACGTCTGTACCAGATGTCATGCGGTTGTTCGAGCCAATCTTGCTTTCCCCGCGGTTGACTCTGATCAAGCCTACAATCTTCCGCTCGCACAACAACTTCATATTCATCGTCCTCTGGAAGTTTTACCGAAAAAGAGGTTCCACCCCCGACGTGCTTGCATAAATGATTCCCATTCACCCAGACATCAGCAAAGAAATCAACGGCCTCAAAGTTAAGACACCATTCAGTTCCATCAGCTTTCGGAGGCAAATCTTGATGTTTCAAGTTTCGTCGATACCAAACCACATCACAATCCGAAAAATCTGTAATTTCAGATAGCTCGCTTCCGGGGGGGAAAGGAATGAGCACTTCCCGGTTAAAAACCGAGGCACAGCTAAACCAACTCTCTTTTAGGCCTTCATCCTCAGGATCTTCCGCAAACTGCCAATACCCATTCAAACTAGCCCAGTCACTACGACGCAATTGAGGTCGGGGATACCCAAAATCCAATTGTAAATCTTCATTGATCGACACATAAGTAGCCTAATACATAATTTGCTACGTAGCAAACTAAAATAATATTTTTCTCAAACTTCTCAATTTTCTGACCTCACAAATGCGGGCTAATGCTCATTCGGGCATTAACTCCGATATTTCCCCTAACAAGCACAGGAGAGAATAAAAAATGGATCCAGGTTATTCCTGGATCCATTTTGCATTATGCCGTTACTTCTTGTTGCGACGCTGGTGACGAGTCTTACGCAACAGCTTACGGTGCTTTTTCTTGGACATGCGCTTGCGGCGCTTTTTGATTACCGAGCCCACTAGGTTCTCCTTTTGCTTCTTGATGCGCGCGCGGCGCAGATACTACCTTAAGGTATTTTTCTCGCCCTACTATACAACAACTTAAGCGGCGATTAACTATTGGCTACCCCTGAAGATTGTTCCCAGTCACCAAAACCCTGCCCCATCATCTGGTCGATTGCCGCAGCCGGTACCCGAAAAGACTTGCCGACTCGAACTGCGGGGATATCACCGGCGTGGATCATCCGATAGACCGTCATTTTGGACACGCGCATTAGTTCCGCGACCTCTGCCACTGTTACGAAGCGCGGAGCTTGCTGCTGTGCCATAATGTTCCGTCCTAATTTCGAATCCATGCCGGTTAGGGATTATTTATAAGCTTAAGCCGTTGACCTAGAAAAATTCTAGAGTTTCAGGCATCCATGTCTAAAAATACCCCAAGAGACCCACTTTTCTCAACTGCCACAGGAAAGTACCTAAAAAACCGGAAATTTTCGTTACTTTTTAGAGTTGCTTTATTTATTTTTATACTGATTTACTCTACTGGAAGCTATATTTTCCTGTATTGGCGCTGCGGAAATAATCCTGCCTAGCTGTCCTAACCGAAAGTAGAGGCAGCGGGTTAATATCAAGGCAGGAAACATTTATTTTTAAAGGGGGTGTGATGGCACAACAGCGGCGCATTTCCAAGCGCGCGAAGGTCAGAGGATCGCTAGACCATCTTGCCCGCACCTCCCCAGCACGGCTGGTAGTACTGGTGTTCGCAGCAATCATCCTGGTGATGACGCTACTGCTTTCTTTACCAATTGCCACCACCACTGGCAAACCTGCTCCCCTGGTCGATGCGGTTTTTACTTCCACCTCAGCCGTTTGTGTAACTGGCCTGACCGTAGTCAACACCGCTTCCTACTGGTCTTTATTTGGACAAATCGTAATCATACTGGGTATCCATATTGGTGGCCTGGGGGTAATGACCCTGGCATCAATATTGGCACTAGCGGTATCGCGTCATATTGGACTGACCCAAAGAATGCTGGCCGCCATCGAAAAAACCGCCTCCCTCGGCAAAGTCGGCGCCCTGATCCGCACGGTGATCGTCACCTCCCTGACTTGCGAATCAATTATTTTCATTGCGCTATTACCGCGTTTCTTAACCTTAAACGAGTCCGTTGGCTCCGCTATCTGGCACGCCCTATTTCAATCAATATCGATCTTTAACAACGCGGGTTTTATCAACCTACCCGAAGGAATGGAAGCCCACCTGGGAGACTGGTGGATGATTAGTCCCGTGATCTTGGGAACTTTCCTGGGAGCCTTGGGATTCCCGGTAATGCTAGATGTGAAAGAAAACTGGCGTTCCCCCCACAAACTTAGTTTGCATTCAAAGCTAACTATCACCACCTACCTGGCAATTTGGGTATTAACTGCAGTAATGATTGCTTTCTCGGAATGGAATAACCGCGGAACCTTCGCATCCATGAGCACCTCCGAATCCCTACAAACCTCGATTCTGTTCGGAGTCAACTCCCGCTCTTCCGGGATTAGCACCATTGACGTAGGACAAATGACCAGAGGCTCCTGGTTCTTATTGGACGTGCTGATGTTTATCGGCGGAGGCTCCGCCTCTACCGCGGGCGGCATCAAAGTCTCCACCCTGGCGGTAATGATCTTGGCAATAATGGCTGAGGCTCGCGGGGATCGGGACGTAGAAGCTTTCCATCGCCGCATCCCCCCCTCGGTAGTGCGCCTCTCAGTGGCCGTGACCGGTCTGGGCGCCATCCTAGTGGTGACCGCTATCTTCTTCCTGCTATCGGTAACGGACTATTCGATGGACGTTGTCGGATTCGAAGTGATTTCTGCTTTCGCCACCGTAGGATTATCAACCGGAATCACCCCCGATTTACCGATTATCGGCAAGTATTCACTGGTACTGCTCATGTTTGCGGGCAGAACTGGCACTATGACAGTAGCGGCGGCGCTCGCGCTGCGCGAGCGTCGCCGAGTTATCAGAATGCCCGAAGAGCGCCCCATAATCGGATAGTTCTGGCCTCAGCACCTAACTACACCGACCGAAAGGTTTACCTACCTGATCTGGGTTGCAGAAACGCTAGAAACCCGCGCGAGATTAGCCGCCCCGCGCCCTCTGCAATTGCCTAAAGACCTCGAAACCCGATTTTTACCCCAAAAGCGGATTAAGGCATTTGCGCAAACTGCTCCAATAATTCCGCGTCACCAGAAACAATAATGATGTCGTTAGCATCTACCCGGGTTTGGGGAGCAGCATATTCAAAAGGCTCGCCAGGAGAGAGCACCCCAATCACCGTGACCCCATATTTAGAGCGAGTATCGAGTTCCTCCAAAGTAAAGCCGTGGCAGGCCTTGGGCGGACGCATTTTCACTACCGAGAACCCCTTGCGATCCATCTCGATATAGTCCAGCATCTTTCCACCCACCAGGTGCGCGGTACGCACCCCGGCATCATATTCGGGGTAAACCACGTGGTGAGCACCGATTCGCTTTAGAATCGACCCATGTTCTAGGGAAGTGGCTTTAGCCCAGATCGACCCGATTCCCAGATCCACCAGGTTTGCGGTGATCAGTACTGATGCCTCCAGGGCGGTTCCTACCCCCACTACGGCGGCTTGAAAATCGGTGGCTCCCAGCTGCTCTAAGGCTTCGGCACTGGTAGCATCGGCTTGCACCACTGGCAGACGCGACTGCCATTGGGTAACGATCCGCGGGGACTTTTCCACCGCCAAGACTTCGCGCTCTAGGCTCTCTAAAGAGGCGGCTACCGCCGAACCGAAACGCCCCAAACCGATAACTAGCACTCCAGATGCGCCAGTATCCCGTTTCGCCATCTGTGTCCTCCTTTTATCCCCAGCTGTAAATAATCAAGCATTCTGCTTCCAGCCTACCCCGCTCGAATATTTACTAGGCGTGCCGCGCTAAAGTTAGGGCATGGCCAAGGTAAAGACAAGCTATCAATGTTCCGAATGCGGCTGGCAATCTAGCAAATGGCTGGGACAATGTCGCAACTGTAAGGCTTGGGGAACGCTAGAGGAAAGCGTCCCGGCTAACGAGCCTGCACCCTCCCCAAATAAGATCGCAGGCAAAACTCCCCGAAGCAAGGCTCTGCCCATCAGTGAAGTTGATATTGCGGATGCTAGATTCATCCCCACGGGAATCGGGGAACTAGACCGGGTACTCGGCGGCGGCCTAGTGGCAGGATCTGTGGTTTTATTGGCGGGTGAACCGGGCGTCGGCAAATCTACCCTCTTATTGGATGTTGCTGGAAAAGTGGCGTCTACCTGGTCAAACAAGTCGGTACTGTATATAACCGGGGAAGAATCTGCCGCACAGGTGCGGTTGCGAGCAGAGCGGATCGGTGCCCTGACCGATAATCTCTTACTGGCTGCGGAAACCGAATTGGAAAGCGTCCTGGGGCATATCGATCAGTGTTCCCCTTCACTGGTGATTGCAGATTCGGTACAAACTATTGCCTCCGCCCAAGTCAGCGGACAAGCCGGAAACGTGACCCAGGTACGCGCAGTCTGTTCGGCTTTAATCGAGGTCGCCAAAAGCCGCGGCATCCCGATTTTGCTGGTAGGACACGTAACTAAATCCGGTGGAATTGCCGGTCCGCGCGTTTTGGAACACCTAGTTGACGTAGTTACCCAGTTCGAGGGGGATCGCCATACCCGCTTACGGCTGCTGCGGGCAGTCAAGAACCGCTATGGCGCCACCGATGAAGTTGGTTGTTTTGAACTGGTAGAGAAAGGAATTATCGGGTTAGCAGACCCTTCGGGACTATTCCTGTCACAGACTTCCTCGCGGGTACCCGGCACTTGCGTAACCGTGACTCTCGAGGGACGACGCCCGATGCCTACCGAAATTCAAGCCTTAGTGTCTCCGCTGGTTTCTGGAGGATCAGCGCGGCGCACCACCTCGGGACTAGATTATTCGCGGGTGGCGATGACCTTAGCGGTACTGCAAGCCCGCCTGCGCCTCGCCCTTTCCCAATGTGACGTTTATGTTTCCACCGTAGGAGGCGCCAAAACCAGCGAACCGGCAGTTGATTTGGCGGTGGCGCTAGCCATTACCAGCGCTACCCAGTCACGCCCTCCCCTAGAAAAAATGGTGGCTATCGGGGAGGTATCCTTAACCGGAGAAATCCGCGCTACCGTGGGTCTAGGACAGCGGCTATCCGAGGCCGCGCGGCTGGGTTTTCGTCACGCCCTGATACCTCGCCTGGGAGCCGATGAGGTTACTGCCCCCAAAGGGATGAGCCTGCATCCGGTAACTAACCTGGCAGAAGCAGTGATGATCGCCCTGCCCGAGGAGGGGGCTACTTCAAAGTAAAGACGGCTTTCGCGTCGGTGATTTCTTTCCCATAGAGAACAGGAATAGCCCGATAGGTGCCGGCCTGCGCCATATCGCCCTTCTCGCAGCCGTTTCTAGTTTTCCCATCCCACTTGAGGGTGGTGTCATATTCCATGCCGGTTCCGAGCAGCAGCGGCTGTTCCTGAACCTTCCCCTGACATTTCCAGGATTCCCACACCGTGTCTTCACCGGTAATAACTTTTACGCCCACCTTGTCAATAGCCCCATTCATAGTGCAAGGCTGATTTCCTTTGGTGTT
This sequence comes from uncultured Varibaculum sp., assembly GCF_902489465.1. Taxonomy (GTDB): domain Bacteria; phylum Actinomycetota; class Actinomycetes; order Actinomycetales; family Actinomycetaceae; genus Varibaculum. The sequence continues at coordinate 6,943 of NZ_CABTZZ010000027.1, forward strand.
ATGTAAAACTACTTTGAAGTTAACGCCTGCTCCCACCTGGTTTTCCGCCTTTTCCGGCTCTAACTTGTAGCTAATATTTGCGAGATTACAGGTAGTGGGTTGCGTTACGACCTCTTTTTTAGCTTGTTCAGCTTGGGCACGCTGCTTGCTATCATCGGCAGCCTGCATCCATGACCAGGCAAAACGAACGATTAATAGCACTAGGGCGATCAACACCGCCAAAATTAGCACCGCTACTAGCCGGCGCACCCAAAAAGTTGTTTGCGAAGGGCGTACCCGCTCGGAAGAGCGTCGGCGTTGGTCTGGACTCATGCCCTTAGGTTACCCCAAGCCGCTAGGTGGAAGCCGGATTAACGCCACCGGGAGCACTATTTGCCCCCGGCGAGCCGTCCTCGCCATCATCGATAATGCACCAGGATTCAACTAGCAGCGCGACTACTAATAGCACCAGATTCACCAGTGCTAAAGCAATAGTGTTCCCCGCAAACGAACCCGCTATTTCCGCATGACGCAACTGGAACGCCAAGATCAACTGGGACAGTAAATATCCCAAGAACAAAGCTGACCACACCGCGGAGGCTTGGGCTACCAGCGCTACAATCGGGGCTTTCGCTAGCTGCATCCAGGAGGGTTTCCCATCGCGCAAACGCTTGACGGCCTGCCCAAAAATTGCGAGTACCACCGCCCCGCAAAAGATCAACACCGTGAGAATGGGGCTGAATTGCAAAGGCGTGCCCCCCATTTTCACTGCCAAATCACTGAGGAAATATCCCACCAATAATGCCATCGCCCCCAGGGCTAACAGGCTAAGTTTTCGCAGTGGCCGCATATTATTACTCGGAATCCGCTAGCGGATCGAAAACTGCAGTAGGTAGTTCAGTTCGGTCTGTTTCCGGTTTAAGCACCGGGATCGCTCCGGTAGTAGTCGGACGCAGAATCGATTTGCGTTCCACTCGAGATTCGTCTTCCCCGCGAGCATCGCTACTATAGTTAACTTTACCCGTCTCAATATCTAGCGGGAGCGGCTGCGGGGAGTCCTCCGGAACTGGAATCGGACCGGTAACCAGCCTACCGGCGTGACGTCCGCTGCCCCGCTTAATGGTTTCAGTTGGCTGTTCGTTGCTCGCTTCCTCGGCTGCCTCCATAACTTGCACTGGATCACCGTCTCCCCCTTGCTGACTGTCGCTAGCTTCCCCAGTTTCGGTGTTAGTTCCGGCTGCCGGGGCGGCATCCTGCTCTGCAGTCAGATTTTTTTCCGCGGTGGCGCTCGTCTTGGCGCTGGCAATCTGCTGCGCTGGTGAGGGAGGCGGGGCAGGTACGGGGGAATTAGGTAGCGCTTGCCAGGAATGCTCAGATCCGGCTGCAATTTCCGTCAGGTGGTCGGCTTGCTCAAAGTCCGGCATAAATTGCTCGGGATCTGCTTTCTCCCCTAAAAAGAAAGCTTTAATCCGCTGCCACCAGCTCTTTTTCTTAGGTTTTGTCGCTGCTGTTTCCTGTTTCTCAGGTTTTTCTATCGGTTCCTCGTCTAAGATCACTGCTGCTTGGGTACGGTCATTACCCAGGTGTGGCAGGAGTAAAGAAGAGGGGGGAGGGGTGGGCTGCGCGGATCCGGTCGGAGCAACCGGAAGCGGAGAAACCTGCGGAGAAGGCGCCTCCTCGGCAGCTGCCGGAAGCGGTGAGCTAAGTTTATCCACCTGCGACACTTCTCCGGTAGGATGCAACTCTCGGGCATCGTCTAGTACTCGCGGAGGAACCGCAGGACGAGAAATCGCTGACCAGCGGGGTAAGGGAATAGATCCCGTCCCCGCCTCGGTTAGTGGATGGTTATTATCTACCCAATCGGGGTAGATCTCTTTTATTCCATCCCGATCCGGGGCATAGTCCGCCAAAACTACCACTTCGCCTACCCCGGTCAGTTCGGCCGCTGGGGCTACCAGCGACCAGGGCAAAAGCACAAAAGCGCGCTGACTGGCCCGCGGATGTGGCAGAATCAAGCGTTCATCCTTGCTGGTAACGTCCTGATAATCGATGATGTCTAAATCCAGAGTGCGCGCTCCCCAGTGTTCGCTTCGCACCCGGCCGTGCTCATCCTCAAGCTTTTGCAATACCTGCAAAAGCTCTAACGGAGAAAGCATAGTGGAGAGGATTACTACCGCATTTAAGTAATCTGGTTGCTCTTCCTGGTCTTCGCTAAGTACCGGGGCCGTCCTCACCAGAGGAGAAACTTCAACTACCCCGATCCCACTAGTTTGCGACAATTGCGCAACTACTTCGCGGAAAGTAGCAGAAACCTCTCCTAGGTTTCCGCCCATGGCCACCACCACTTGCCGCGGGGAGGTGGGAGCCTGTTCTAAAGGATTTTCTGCTTTTTCGAGGGAAGTTTCACCGCCTTCGGCCGCGCCCTCCGCCGCAATCTCTGCCAACGATAAGGGAGCGGTTTCTTCCAAAGGTTCTTCTTCGGGAAGTAGATTATCCAGACCCCGCCAAATAGTTAGTTTCACGTCTTGTTTTTCTAAACCTAGCGGCGCCTCAGGTTTATGTAAACAAATCCGCACTGCCTGGACGTTTTCCAGTTCTAGGGTTTCTTCAGCAATCTGGGCAGCAACTTTTTCTAACAAGTCGCATGGCGGGCCAGTAATAATCCGGCTAATCAGAGCCGATATCTGCGAATAGTCGACGGTATCTTCGATCCGGTCGCTTGCCCCGGCACCGTGCAGATCTAAGTAAATATCGGCGTCAACTAGAAATAGTTGACCGTCTTGGCGTTCATGATCGAGCATCCCATGCCGCCCGCGTTCCTCAATCCCCACCAAACTAATGTGGTCGAGGTATTGCAAACGTTCACTGATTTCTTCCTGACTTAGCGACATGCTGCTTCCCTCCACAGTTGCCCCACTGCGACCGCACTAGCTGAAGCCGCAACATTATGTACCCGAACTGCCCAAACTCCACTCTCGGCGCAAAGCGCACTCACCGCGGTGGTAGCATCCTCCCGCCGTCTGGCTCCCGCCTTAACCCCCGCGGGCAAAGCATTGTCCCAGCCGGTGGGAACCGCCATTTCTAAGAACCGTTTTCTAGAAGCCCCAATGAGCAATGGATATCCCAGCTGCGCCAGTTGCTCTAAGTTACCTAATAGCTCCCAAGACTGCTCAGCGCTTTTCGCGAACCCTAAACCGGGATCTAAAATCAGGCGCTTCAGATTAACCCCAGCACTTTCGCAGGCCTGGATACGTTCTTTCAGACCTTGGCAAACCCCGCCGGTTACGTCCCCGCCGTATTCACACAGGCTATCCATAGTTTTGGGGTTACCGCGCATATGTTGGCAAATATAGTAGGCATCGGTTTCGGCTACCAGCTTAAGCATCCCCGGATCTAGGGTTCCCCCGGAAATATCATTAATGACCTGCACTCCGGCAGCTATGCCGGCGGCGGCGGTTTCCGCATTGACGGTATCCAAAGAAATAGGCAGAGGGGTGCGAGATGCTTTTAGGTAACCGTCAATCACCGGCAGCACTCGTTCTCGTTCTTGCGCGGGGCTTAAGGACTCGGCTCCCGGCCGGGTGGATTCGCCCCCAATATCGAGGATATCGGCACCTGCGGCTTCTAACTCGAGGGCGTGAGCAATCGCTTTTTCGGGATTGAACCAGTCGCCACCGTCAGAAAAAGAATCTGGAGTGACGTTAATGATCCCCATAACTTTGGTGCGTCCGGGCGTTAAAAAGTCAGGAATCTGGCGAATTGTCATGATTCTAGCCTACCTGGCATTAAACGTGCTTTTGGTCTGGAGGCGGGCAAAAGTAGCATTTCTCCATTCTTCAACCCGATAAAACGCCTAAGCTAACTAGTTTGAGCGGATTAGGGAAAGTACTTCCGCCCGCGAGCGCGGGTCAGAACGCATGACCCCGCGCAGCGCTGAGGTGGTAGTACGCGCCCCCGGCTTCTTGATTCCGCGCATGGACATGCAAAGATGCTCTCCCTCGATAACTACCGCGGCGCCCCGCGGATCCAGTTTCTCCATTAAAGCATCCGCTACCTGCGCAGTGAGTCTTTCTTGCACCTGCAGCCGGTGGGAGAAACCCTCTACTACCCGCGCCAGTTTCGATAGCCCGGTGATCCGGCCATCACGAGGAATATAGGCCACATGAGCCACCCCGAAGAACGGTAGCAGGTGATGTTCGCACAGGGAGTAGAAAGGAATCCCCCGCACCATCACCATTTCCTCATCGTCCACGTGGAACTGTTTTTCTAGAGGCGCTGCCGGATCCGAGTGCATCCCCGACATTACTTCTTTCCAGGCTCTACCCATCCGTGCCGGGGTTTCCTGCAGTCCTTCCCGATCGGGGTTCTCACCGATCGCGATCAGCAAATCGCGAATCGCCTTTTCTACTCCATCCTGGTTATAACCCACGAGTTACTCGCCCTCTACCGCTAGGTTTTCCGGAATCGGAGCCGTAGCCGGAGTCTGGGAATCAGCAATCGGTTTACCAAAAATCGCCCCGGGTACTGCCCCTTCTTGACCATAGGACCAAACGGTGCGTTCAGCCTGTTTTTGAACCGGAGAGAAGATCTCTTCTAGTTCTTCTTCTAGCAAGGTTTCCTTTTCAATCAGCCGGGCAGCTAGCTCATCGAGAATCCCGCGGTTGCGAGTGAGGATTTCCCAGGCTTCACGATTGGCGGTATCTAGGAAACTACGTACTTCTTCATCGATGGTGCTGGCCACCGTCTCGGAATAGTTTCTACTGGAGATACCATCGCGCCCCAAGAAAGGTTCGCTATCATCTTTGCCGAGCTTTACTGGCCCTACCTTGTCGGACATACCGAAATCGGTTACTAGACGGCGAGCAGTCGCGGTGGCCTTTTCAATATCATTGGAGGCACCGGTGGAAGGATCCAGGAACACTAGCTCCTCAGCTACCCGCCCTCCCATGGCGTAAACCAGTTCATCTAAAAGCTGGTTACGGGTGCGCGAATAGCGATCCTCAACCGGCATCACCATGGTGTACCCTAGGGCGCGCCCACGCGGCAGAATCGTAACCTTGGTAACCGGATCGGTATAACGCAAGGCGGCCGCACAAAGCGCATGTCCGCCCTCATGATAGGCAGTAACCAATTTGTCGTGGTCATTCATAACCCGAGTGCGTCTTTGTGGCCCCGCAATTACCCGGTCGATAGCCTCATCAACTGCCCGCATATCGATCAGATCCGCATTAGAACGAGCGGTTAGCAAAGCCGCTTCGTTAAGCACATTTTCCAGGTCAGCACCGGTAAAGCCGGGAGTACGTTTCGCGATCTGTTCTAGATCCACATCGGTAGTCATGGGCTTACCTTTGGCGTGCACCTGCAGAATTGCTTTCCGTCCCTTGATATCGGGGGCATCTACGTTTATCTGCCGGTCAAAACGTCCTGGGCGCAGCAGCGCAGGATCTAGTACATCGGGACGGTTGGTGGCGGCAATCAAAATGACGTTGGTGTTTTCGTCAAACCCGTCCATCTCTACTAGCAGCTGGTTTAGAGTTTGTTCGCGTTCATCATTGCCACCGCCCATACCGGTGCCGCGGTGACGACCTACCGCATCGATTTCATCAACGAACACGATCGCCGGGGCGGACTCTTTAGCCTGGCTAAATAGGTCGCGCACTCGCGAAGCGCCCACGCCCACGAACATTTCTACGAATTCCGAGCCAGACAGGGTGAAGAAGGGAACTTTCGCTTCCCCGGCTACCGCCTTGGCCAGCAAAGTTTTACCAGTTCCGGGCGGACCACACAGCAAAACGCCCTTAGGGATCCGCGCCCCCAGGTTATGGAACTTCGCGGGATTGGCTAGGAACTCTTGAATTTCGCGCAGTTCCTCTACCGCTTCATCTGCTCCCGCCACATCGGCGAAAGTAATCTTGGGAGCCGAGGCGTCAAACTTTTTGAATTTGGATTTTCCAAATCCCATCATGCCGCCGCCCTGCATTCTGGACATTGCCCACCAGATCAGGGCAAAGAACAGTAGCAGCGGAATCATCATCTGTAAAAGCGCTGACCACCAAGAACCGGTCGGGAAAATCGAGTTATATCCCTTCTTCAGGTTCCCGTCCTGGATTAATTCATTTACCTGTTCCGCCTGGGATTGCACAAAAGTAAAATTGACCTCTTTAGTGGCGCCTTGCGGAATTACTTGCGATTCTTTCCCCAAGTTTTTGGGGGTGTACTTCTTTGATAACTCTAGCTTTACCTGCTGGGTACCGTCATTGACTATCGCTCGCTCAACGGTTTTACCTTTGAGCAGCGCTATCCCCTCGGAGGTGTCAACAACGGTAGGCGCCATTACCAGGGAAATCACCCAAAATACGGCGATTATCGTAATCGCTGGGATGCCCCATTTAAGCCAAAACTTCTTATTTTCTTTTTTCTTCTTCGCCATTTATCGGTTTCATACCCTATTATCCGGTGCCGCGTGGCGGCGTTATTTCATAGAGACAAGCCTAAACGCTTTGCCCCTTAATTGCTTATTTTGGTCACCCTCAGCCGAATTTCATACTCGCGAAGTACCGCTTCTTCCCAGGGTGACGCTCAGTGAACCTGCCTGATCCCGCTACTGGTATACATGCGGCGCGAGGGTGCCCACGAACGGGAGATTCCGATACTTTTCCGCATAGTCCAGACCGTATCCCACTACAAAATCATTGGGAATATCGAATCCCACGTATTTCACGTCAACTTCCACTTTCGCCGCCTCGGGTTTGCGCAGCAGCGCCGCAATTTCTACCGAGGACGCGCCGCGCGAAGAAAGGTTGCGGGTGAGCCAATCTAAAGTCAGACCGGAATCAATCACGTCCTCGACAATTAGCACGTCCCGTCCCCCCAGGTCGGAGTCCAGGTCTTTAAGAATCCGCACCACTCCGGAGGATTTGGTGGAAGCCCCATAGGAGGAAACCGCCATCCAATCAATTTCTAAGGGGGTATGAATGAGGCGAGCCAGATCCGCCATCACCATCGTGGCTCCCTTGAGCACCCCTACCAATAAGATTTCACGGCCGCTATAGTCGCGATCGATTTGGGTGGCCATTTCTTGCAGCTTGTCCGCGATTTGCTGCTCGCTGATTAAGATCCGCTCCAGCGCATCGCCCATATCATTTGCGTCCATTTTCCCAGTCTATCCTTTCGATTGCGCGTGAAAGTTAAGTTCATAGGTTCCTGCCACCCGAGTGCAGGTGACTTTCCCGGGCAGCTGGATCGGGCCGGTGCCGCGACGGTGGGTAGCCATAAAATCCACGGCATCTAGTTGAACTTTCCGCAGGTCTGAGGCTCGCGCGCCAGCATTTAGCGCCGCCAGGCGCCACACCCTCTTTCGGATCGCCTCCGGTTGCGCAAGTAGCGCTTTAGTTTCCAGCGTTACCGTCTCCCCCTCGCCCCGCTGAGCCTGTGCAAACCAATCGGCAGCGATGCTATCTAAGGCATCCAAGTCTGCTTGCAACAGGGCGGCAGTGCGGGCGAGGGCGGGGCGCGGATCTACCCCGAGGGCTTTCTCGAGGGCGGGTAAGGCGTGGTACCGCAAGGCTGACCGCCGCAGAGCCGTGCCATCTGCAGCTCGAACTGGTCCTTCGGGATAGTTGGAAGGGTCGTCTATAAAAGACAGTCCCCCTTCGTGGCATGCCGCTACAGTGTCGCGTCGGGGAAGCTCCAGGAGCGGTCGCAGATAGCCGGCGCGTCTAGCGCTTTGTTCTCCGGCGCCCTCATCCCAGCTACGCATTCCCGCAATCGAGCGCGCGCCACTGCCACGCATTAACCCCAAAAGCACGGTTTCCGCTTGATCATCACGGGTATGCCCCAAGAGGATAAAAACATTTTCTCCTAAAGAACCGTACCTGCTGGCGGCTTCTTCTAGGGCCTGGTAGCGCCTTTTGCGGGCATCACCTTCTTTACCTTTACCGGCTATTTGCGCATCAGGAAGGGTGAGTATCTCCACTTGGCTGTACCCTAAACCGGTCAGTATTGCTTGCACTTTTCGTGCTTGCACACCCGATTCTGCGCGCCAACCATGATCAACGGTGACTGCTACTGGTTTAAACTCTCTCGCAGGTGCCAGACGAATAAGCGATGCAGCTAGGGATAGGGAATCAGCACCGCCCGAGCAAGCCACTACTAAGGTTGCCCGCGCATGGTGTTTTTCTAGATGTTTTAGTTGCGTCAGGACGGCTCTTTCTATCCGTCCTCGCGCGCCTCGCGGTTGCCGGCTCACAGACCTGCCAGTCCATTTACGAAGTTATCGATGGCGCCGCGCGCAATTGTGCCGGTTCCCTCTTTGAAAGAATCAACGATCACGCAGAAAGTGAGAGTTCTACCGGATTTAGTGGTCACCAGACCGGTGAGCGCCCGCGAGTTCTGCAAAGAACCGGTTTTTGCCCGCACATTACCGGCGCCACTTGCCTGTAAATATCGATCGTGCAAGGTGCCATCTAGGGCTCCGACGGGAAGGGAGGCAACCAGGGGGCGCAGCTGGGGATCATTGCCGCGAGCAGCTTGTTGGATTAACGCGGCTAATAGTTGCGGTTTGATCTGGTTTTCAGTTGATAGTCCCGAACAATCATGATTGGCAAAAGCTGCACCCTCGAGTTTTAGATCATTTAAGACCTTTTGGGCAATCTTTATTTCCCCGGGAAAGTTCGTACCGGTTCCAGCTTTCGCTGCCGAAGCTCTGCAAAGCACTTCTGCCAGCATATTGTTCGATTCTTTAAGTGTTTCATGCATAACTTCATGCAAGGCTGCGCTTTTTACTTCCCCAACTTTTCGGGCATCGTTCGGGGTAGCGCCGCGCTGGATCTGTCCCACATTAATACCCTGTTCTTTTAGTCGCGCCGCGAACTGTTCCGCTGCTGAAAGTCCGGGATCGGGCAAGTATCCGTATGACAGCTCGGCGTTAGCTAATCCGTTGTTGATCGCGATAGGGGTGGGCTTGGTTTCGTAATTGTCATTGCCTTGGGCTTGCCAGTTCGCAAGTGGACTTTGATCTCCGAAAGCACTCTCATCCAAGAACAACTGCACCGTAGTAGTTTTTTTGTCTTTGAGTTTTTGCGCAGTTTGGGCTGCCAGATCTGCTAGCCCGGCATGTCCGGCGGTGGCAGCAGGATTTCCAGAACCGGCCGATAACAGCTGATCCCCGTTTCCTCGTAAGAATAGTTTTTCGCCTGCCAAGTGGGTGGCGGTGGTGAAACGGTAATCGGGTCCGAGGGTTTTCAAGGCAGTTGCCGCTGCCACGACTTTACTTGAAGAGGCGGGGGTCATTAGCTGGTCTGCGTTTACTTGGCCAAGAGTTTTCCCGCTAGCGGTATCTATTACTATCGCGCCGACTCTGCTTCCCGTCGCCACCGGCGTATTAGCGGCGGGGTCGTTGCTACCAGGATTTGGGGGCAAACCGTTTTGAGCTTGCGTTACCAGTTGTTGCATTAGGGGCTGAACTTGCGCCGCGGTAATTTCCGCAGCGTGTTCATTTATTCCTATAACTTCCTTACTGCCGGCATCCGTAAGACTAACTTCCACGGTTTCGGGCATATCCAAAGATTCATTTTCTAGGGTTAGAATCCCTGGCACTAGGTTGTAGGCGTCCAAAACGCCATAACCGACGCCGCTTACTACCATTGCTACCAGGAGAATTAGCGGTAATAATACAGATTTTCGCATTCTTCCCCTCGTTTATGAATTTTCCACGTATTCTTAAATATAAAGCAGATGCCACGACTTCGGCGGTAACACTTTTGCCCCGATTGTCGCACACTTAGCCTATTTGGCGGGAAGGGGAAAGACACATGGAATTTGACGTGACCATCGAGATTCCGAAGGGTAACCGTAATAAATACGAGGTTGATCACGGTACTGGCCGCATCCGTCTGGATCGTATGCTTTTTACTTCCACTCGCTATCCCGATGACTATGGTTTTATTGATGGAACCTTAGGCGAGGACGGAGATCCCTTAGACGCCCTGGTGGTCTTAGAAGAATCCACTTTCCCCGGCTGTGTGATCCGTTGCCGGCCGCTGGGAATGTTCCGGATGCGCGATGAGAACGGCGGTGACGATAAGGTTTTATGTGTTCCTGCCGCGGATCAGCGCGCCTCTTGGCGTACTGAGATTGAAGATATTTCTGAGTTTCATCGTCTGGAAATTCAGCACTTCTTTGAGGTTTATAAAGATTTGGAACCAGGTAAATCTGTTGAGGGCGCCCATTGGGTAGGACGTAAAGAAGCTGAGGAAGAAATCCGGCGTTCGCGTGAGCGGATGAAGCAGTGGGAAGCAGAAAACGGGACGAAGTATTTTGGTCTAGTCGCTGACTTCTTTGATGGACAGATAACCGACTAATTTCCTGCCTGCCAGACACGCGGAAAACGCCAATAGCCTCACATCGTGATATATCTCACTTTATGGCGTTTTCCGCGTGTTTGTCTTTATAAATTCAATATATTCCCTTGAAAAGTAGCAGTTTTAATCTAGATCTCCTCCGATTCGCCCCTTGTTACACATGTTATTAATGTGAATTTTGTTGTTAGAGATACCAAAGCGCGGTATTGTGGCAGTTAGTCCGACTTATAACTCCCAAAGTCGCTCTAGGAGGAAAGCTATGAAGCCCCACATTTTTGCGGGACAAAAAGCTGGTAAAAGGGCATTGGTTATTGCGGCCAGTTTCGCCCTAACAGCTTCCGCTTCAATTTTTGCACCCGTAGCATTTGCTTCACCGGCAGACGACAAGGTGGAAGCAGCTAAAGCTGCAGAAACTGATGCCGCTAACTCGGTAGCCGCTATCGAGGCACAACTTGCGCAGGTAAGTGCCCAGACTCAGGATGCTCGCGACCTAGCCGAGGAAGCTGAAGCCGGCTACAACGACGCCATCTCTAACCTGGTAGTTGCGAAGCGGGCAGCAGATAAAACTGCCCAGGATTCTCAAGAGGCACAAGAAAAGGTGGAGCAGGCTCGCAAGGCTTTAGCCGGCTTAGCGCGCACTGTTTACACCACCCAGGGATCACTTTCTTCGCTCACCCCCTACCTGAACGCTGATGGTCTGCAGACTGTGGAAATGAGGAAGGTCTCCGTCGAGCTATTTGGCTCGAAGGCGGATTCCCAGATGCGGACTTTTGATTCGATTGCCAAAGTCGCCACCGTCCTGCAAGAACGTGCCAATCAGGCGAAACAAGATCGAGAGCAGGCGGCTAACGAACTTAAAACCCAAAAGGACGCAGCCGACCAGCTCAAGGCTGCCTCTGAGAAACAGCTTGCCGATTTGGGGGCACAGCGTGAGGAACTAATTAAGCAGTTAGCGGCCGCGCGCGGAGTGACCGAGCAGGCTGAGAAAGAACGCCAAGCGCAGATCGAAGCGGAGCGAAAGGCTCGCGAAGAAGCTGCTGCCCAGGCAGCTCTAAAAGCTGCGGAAGAAAAAGCTCGAAAAGAAGCAGCACAGCAGAAAGCTCGGGAACAAGCAGCTAAGCGGCGCGCTGCAGCGCAAAAGCAAACTGAAAATAGTTCCCCGTCTGCTACTAGCAAACCCGCTAAAAAGAGCCAGCCGAAAGCTACCAACAAAGCTACTAAAAAGGCGGCTAATCAGAAATCGGCTACGCGCGGTAACGCGTCTCGCTCCCAAATTATTGCCTATGCGAAGAGGTTCATCGGGGTTCCCTATGTATGGGGCGGTTCCACTCCCAAAGGGTTTGACTGCTCGGGGTTAACCTCCTATGTGTATCGCAACGCTGCTGGAATTAACTTGCCCCGACGGGCAGTACACCAACGCGGAGCCGGAAGATTTGTTTCCAGGTCACAAGCACTACCGGGCGATATGGTGAACTACTCCAGTCACGTCGGGATCTACCTAGGTAATGGCTATATGATCCACGCTCCGAAACCGGGAGATCGAGTCAAGATCGCCAGGGTTTACGGAAATCCCGTATATGTGCGAGTGCTCTAAATCAACACCTCGCGGTAATTAACTAAAAATTAAAATGCCAGGCGGCGGCGCGGAAGGATAATCCCCGCGTCGCCGCCGTTTATCAGCAAATCATGATAATTTATCTTCAAAAGTTAACAAAAAGATAACAATTCTTAATTTGGCTCTTCCTTTCTAAGGCACTAACTGATACTGTAGAGATGTTCATCGGAAACGTTTCCGACGAAGGGCGGGGATCCCCGCACCTACTGATCGACGGTCCAAAGGGGGACGTTAATGTCAAGAAAAACTCGTATTCTGGCAACCTTTGTTGCCAGTGCTTTTGCGTTGACCGGCTTGGGCGCCTGCTCTTCAGGCTCTGGTGCTGACGACGGTAAAGGCAAAGTTTACATGTTGAACTGGAAACCGGAGCAGGAAAAAGCCTTTAAGAAAATTGCTGAGACCTACACCAAAGACAAGGGCGTAGAGGTCAAAGTCCAAACCGTAGCTTCCGGAAACTACGAACAGCAGCTAAAGTCTGAAATCGCTAAATCTGATGCTCCTACCCTGTTCAACGTAAACGGTCCCGTCGGCTTAAAGAGCTGGCAAAAATACACTGCGGATCTCACCGACACTAAGTTTGCCAAGGATCTCAATGATCCCAACCTGGCACTGAAGGGCGAGGACGGCAAGATTTACGGGGTGCCGTTGGCAGTAGAAGGTTACGGCATTGTCTACAACCAAGAGATTCTGGACAAATACTTCGCAATGCCCGGCGCCAAAGCCACTAAGGTAGATGAAATCAATAACTTCGCCAAACTGAAAGAAGTTGTTGAGGATATGCAAGCCCATAAGGCAGACCTGGGGATTGACGGCGTATTTGCCTCCACTTCGCTCGCTAAAGGTGAAGATTGGCGTTGGCAGACCCACCTATCCAATATCCCCATGTACTACGAGTACCAGGCAGATAAGGTAACCGATACGGACAAGGCGAAATTCAAGTTCAATAAAGAATTCAAGAATATTTTTGACCTCTACTTGGATAACTCGACCATTGACCGCAAGCTTACTCCTAATAAGAACGTAGCTGACTCTATGGCTGAGTTTGCACAGGGCAAAGCAGCTATGGTGCAAAACGGTAACTGGGCTTGGAGCCAAGTTGCCGAAGAGAAAGGCAACGTAGTTAAGGAAGACAAGATTAAGATGCTGCCTATCTACACCGGTCATGAAGGTGAAGAAAAGCAAGGTCTGGCCGTGGGTACTGAAGCTTTCATGGCAGTTAACGCTAAAGCCTCCGAGGCCGATCAAAAGGCCACCATTGATTTCATCAACTGGCTCTTCAGCGACACCCAAGGCAAGAAGGCAGTAGTCGAAGACCTAGGGTTTATTGCCCCCTTCAAGGCTTTCTCTGCTGACGAGATTCCAAACGACCCGTTGGCCAAGGAAGTTGCGGCTTCCCTAAGCAGCGACCAGCTGAAGACCGTGCCGTGGGTATTCACCACTTACCCGTCACAGAAGTTTAAAGATGACTTTGGCCAGGATCTAGGACAGTACGCCATTGGCAACCTGGACTGGGACAAGGTAGTTAAGAACTTCCAAGACGGCTGGGCCGCCGAAAAGAGATAACTGAGATATAACCTCGGTTAGATAAAAGAGGGCGAATGCCCTACCAGGGACAAGGTGGCAGATAAGAACCGCCCGGTTCTTATCTGCCACCTCACCTTAAGTAATACATTCCCCGCATTCAAAGACATAAACCAACTCGGTTACAACTCGATTTACAGCAGTAAACCCAGTTTTTGTTTAATCTTTTATCCACCGGCCAAAGGAAATGGATAGACAATGAGGTCGAATTTAAAATATTATTTTCCACTTTTTGTGCTGCCCACTCTGGCAGCCTTTCTGATCGCTTTTCTAATACCGTTCATCGTTGGTTTTTTCCTGTCGTTTTGCGAATTCACCACTATCACCGATGCGACCTTCGTCGGAATTCAGAACTATATAGAAGTATTTGATTCTCGCGATACGTTTACCTCCGCGTTCCTATTCACCATATTGGTGGTAATAGTCTCGATAATTACCGTGAATCTCTTTGCTTTCGCGATCGCCTGGATACTAACTCGCAAACTACGCGGAACTAACTTCTTCCGAACCGTGTTCTTTATGCCTAACCTGATTGGTGGCATCGTCTTGGGTTATACCTGGCAGATTATTATCAACGCCTTTTTACAGAACTACGGCGCGACCCTAGTTACAGACTGGAAATACGGCTACGCCGGACTAATTATTCTGATTAACTGGCAGTTAATCGGCTACATGATGATTATCTACATCGCCGGCCTGCAAAACGTTCCTCCAGAACTAACCGAGGCAGCAGAAATTGATGGAGCCGGTCGTTGGCAAGTGCTGCGAAACGTCACCATTCCCATGGTGATGCCCTCTATCACTATCTGCCTGTTCCTAACCTTGTCGAACACATTCAAAATGTTCGACCAGAACTTGGCGTTAACCGCCGGCGCACCTTCGGGTAAAACCGAGATGGTTGCCCTCAATATCGTTAACTCCATGTTTAACCAGGTAGGCATGGAAGGCGTTGGACAAGCCAAAGCAGTTATCTTCGTAGTAGTCGTGGTGGCTATCGCCATGTTCCAGCTACGGGCAACTCGTTCAAGGGAGATTGAAGCATGAGCACCACTACCGTTACTGCCCCCGGGCAGCCTGTTGCTAAGCAAAAACCCGTTAAAGACACCAACAAGTCCGGGGTTAACCCGATTGGCAAAGTTGTTATTTATATCGTCTTAATTGCTTTGACCTGTATATTCTTAGGGCCAATCCTGTTCGTAGTTATGAACTCGTTCAAGTCTAAGTTCGAGCTGTCGAACAATCCTTTCGCTCTTCCTATGGGAGATACCTTCGTTGGACTTGAGAACTACGTAACCGGTCTGCAACTATCGAATTTCTTTAGTTCGATTCTGTGGTCGTTCGTAATCACTGTCGGATCGGTGGCGATTATCGTCATGTTATGTGCGATGACTGCTTACTACATAACTCGAGTAAAACGTTGGTGGACCAGCGCCCTGTATTACATTTTTGTCTTCTCGATGGTGATCCCCTTCCAGATGGTTATGTTCCCCACGGTGCAGATATCCAGCATCCTGAGGCTAGATAACCCGGTGGGAATGATGATTCTCTATCTGGGATTCGGAGCCGGCCTCAGCGTCTTCATGTTTGCCGGATTCGTTAAATCGATTCCGATTGATATTGAAGAGGCCGCCACTATTGACGGCTGTAACCCGGTACAAACTTACTTCCGGGTAGTACTGCCGATGCTCAAACCCACCGCGATTACCGTGGCCATCCTCAATACCATGTGGGTCTGGAATGACTTCCTACTCCCCAACCTGGTCTTGGGGCCAGGTAGTGAATACCGCACTATCCCGATCGTGGTTCAGTTCCTGCTGGGCTCTAACGGCAACCGGGATATGGGTGCCCTCATGGCGATGCTAGTGCTGGCGATCATCCCGATTGTTATCTTCTACATTTTCATGCAGAAGTACATTATCGAGGGTGTAGCCGCCGGCGCGGTTAAAGGCTAAGAACCTTAAATCAAGCAGGGATTGGGGTGGAAGAAAAAACACTTCCATCCCAATCCCTGTTATCTTTAACTACTGTCAAACACTTATAGAATCAAGGATTTATTCCCGTGTCACAACCGCCACCCGCCGTGACTATTAGGGATGTCGCCGCTGCCGCACAGGTGGGGATTACTACGGTATCTCGCGCCCTCAACAATCAGAGTGGAATATCCCCAGCTACTCGTACTCGAATCCTCCAAGTTGCACAAGATCTTCATTACCAGCCCAATCGGCACGCACAGAACCTAAGATCCCAAAATATCAATAACATTGCAGTAGTGATGAAAGGACCATCCAATCCTTTCTTTCTTTCACTAATTGACCCCCTGGAAAAAGCAATCCGCGCCCACGGATACCAAATGTCGCTATTACGCGTTCCCCACGAAGCGGATGAGGTAAACATTGGACGCGGCGCCTACCAAGATTCCGAGGCTGCCGGAGTGCTTTTCTTAGGAGGAGAAGCGCGCGAATCAACGGCGGTTTTTAATAACTTTCCCCTCCCCTTCACCCTTTGCACTGTGCCACCGGCACCTGCCTGGGATAATTCCGTGGCTGCGGTTAGCGTTGACGAGGCACACGGAATCTCCCTAATAGTTTCTCATCTCACCGATCTCGGGCATCGTCAGATTGGGTTTCTCGGCCCTGATCGCAGAGAACGTTCCGTGGGCGTCATCCGGGAAAAAGCCTTCATCTCTGCCCTAAGCGCGCAGGGAATCACCACCGATGAGAAGCTTATTGTCAGAGGGGGAGACGGGGACAACCCCTATTCTTTTAGCTATGGATATCAAATGGCTTCCCGTCTGCTTGCACGGCAAATACCTTTTACAGCGGTAGTGGCGATTAGTGACGTGATTGCTCTCGGTGCCCAAAAGGCTTTGATAGATGCAGGGCTGAAAATACCGGAAGATGTTTCAATTACTGGTTTCGATGGAATCGAATTTGCGCGCTACACTAACCCCGCTCTAACCACCGTTAAGCAGCCCATTGAGCAACTGGCAGAAACTTCCTGTCGTCTGCTATTCGCGCAGATGAAGAAAGAGTCAATAACCAGGCCGCAAAGATTATTGCGTGGCAGCCTGTTGATAGCAGACTCTACCGGTCCGGTACCTACGCCCTAGCTACCCTACAGTCTGGTAACAATAATGACTGAGATATTATGAACCGATTTTTCTCTCACTACGGCTTCTTGGCCGCGCTGCTAACCTTGATTGCTGATGTCGCAATGATCAGCCTTTTTATCTGTATAGCATCCCTGCCGGTGGTCACGATCGGGCCTGCTCTTAGCGCAGGCTACTACGTCTTATTACAGATAGTGCGGGAAGAGGGCGCGCGACCTGGTTTTACTTTTTGGCGTCACTTTCGCAGCGATTTCCGTTCAGCCTTCGGCGGAGGAGTATTGCTAGTCGCTCTGCTACTAGTGGGAGCCTACCAACTACAGCTAGTTAAATATCTGCCAGCTTCTCCTACCTGGCATCTAGTAATGCGCGCCGGGGTACTGTTCGGCATGGCCGTAATAACCGCCATTGGAATCTGGTTCTTTGCCTATAGTTCCCAATTCTCGGCCTCGTTTAAGCAAACTTTGCGCAATGCTGCGTTGCTGGCTATCGGACGCCTGCCGCGCACCTTGAGCGCCCTACTTTTCGCGATCTTACCGTTAGCTGGGCTTTACCTGCGTCCCAGTCTTTTCTGGAGCGCCCTGATCATAATGCCTCTTTTCGGCATCGGATTCGTCTTATACCTGCAAGCACTGGTTTTAGATTCTCCTCTGAGCGCCCTAAAAAATCCCGACTCCACCGCCTAAACCTGCCAAGGGGCGAATTCCCTAGGTTCTAATCGCTACTGCTACTCACGGATGTATGCGGGTGCATGCGGGGTAATGTTTTTCCTCCCTGTATCCGTATTACGCGCGGGAGAGAAGTTTTCTTCCCGTAGTCGTCCGCGCACAGGGGCGGATTTTGCCTCGCGCCCCGAAATCCGGAAAATGCTCTGGCATTTTCACGGATTTAACGCCCGCAGCCTACCCTACGGCATAA
>NZ_CABTZZ010000028.1 GCF_902489465.1 uncultured Varibaculum sp.
CCCCCCCCCCCCAGGGGCCCCAAAAAAGAGGGAGGGGGGGCGGGGTGTTTCCCCCCGCGCCCGCCTTGGCCATGCAAAAGAACGGCTATTTAACTGTTAGCTGCAGGTTTAAACTCCAGACAGAACAGCTTTGCCGAGCTGCCGGTTTAGTACCGCGATAAAGTCCAGAGGAATCTGCTTGGGGCATACCGCCGCGCATTCACCAAAGTTGGTGCATCCACCGAATCCTTCAGCACCCATCCGATTAAGCATCTGCGTAACCCGCCGGAGATTCTCCGGTTTACCTTGCGGCAAAAGACCCAGGTGGGTCACTTTCGCAGAGGTAAATAGCATCGCCGAGCCGTTCGGGCAAGCAGCCACGCACGCCCCACAACCGATACAGGCCGCGGCCTCGAAAGCCCGATCCGCATCCTTCTTGGGAACCGGAGTGGAATGTGCATCCGGAGCGGCACCGGTATTAACCGAAATGTATCCGCCCGCCTGAATAATACGATCCAAGGCGCTCCGGTTAACCACCAGATCCTTAATGATCGGGAATGCCTTGGAGCGCCAAGGCTCAACGGTGATCGTGTCCCCATCCTTGAAGGAACGCATATGCAGCTGACAGGTGGTGGCGTTATCTTTCGGATCCGGGGAGTGGTTTCCATGCGGAACCCCGTTAATCACCAGGCCGCACATACCACAAATTCCCTCGCGACAGTCCGAGTCAAACGCGACCGGCTCTTCTCCGCGGGCAAATAGATCCTCGTTGAGGATATCCAGCATTTCCAGGAAAGAGGAATCCTCGCTAACTCCGTGGAGCTGATATTCGTGGATAGCTCCCTCGGCGTCTGGGCCAGCCTGACGCCAGATTCGCAAAGTGATGTTCACTTGTAGCTCCTTGTCTTGACCTCGATATTGTTGTAAATCAGATCCTCCTTGTGCAGGACAGGGGGCTGATTCTCACCTTTCCATTCCCAAGCGGCTACATACATGAAGTTTTCATCGTCACGCATAGCCTCTCCTTCCGGAGTTTGGTGCTCTTCCCGGAAGTGACCGCCACAGGATTCTTCACGATGCAAGGCATCGATACACATCAGCTCGCCCAGCTCTAGGAAGTCAGCCAAGCGACCGGCGCGTTCTAGCGACTGGTTCATCTCGCCGCTCTTTTTGCCCGGGATCCGTACATTGGTCCAGAACTCGTTACGCAGGTTCCGAATCATGCCGATAGCTTTCTGCAGCCCCTCGCGGGTGCGGGACATACCGCAGTACTCCCACATAATGTGGCCGAGTTCCTTGTGGATAGAGTCCACCGAACGCGTACCCTCAATCGCCATCAAGCGGTCAATACGCTCTTGCGCTTGGGCTTTGGCAGCCACCACATCCGGATGATCTTGCGGAAGATCTTCCCAATCCAAGGTATGAGCCAGGTAGTCATTTACCGTGTTCGGCAACACGAAATAACCATCAGATAGTCCCTGCATCAAAGCGGAGGCACCCAAGCGGTTAGCGCCGTGATCAGAGAAGTTAGCTTCCCCGCCCACATACAGACCCGGGATAGTGGTCTGAAGGTCATAGTCAACCCAAACCCCACCCATGGTGTAGTGCACCGCCGGGTAAATCCGCATCGGAACCTCATAAGGATCGTCATCGGTAATCCGCTTATACATATCGAACAGGTTGCCGTACTTGGCAGAAACCGCTTCCTTGCCCATACGTTCAATCGCATCCGCGAAATCCAAGTAAACGCCGCGAGCAACGCCGTCAATCTCCGGTCCTACCCCGCGACCCTCATCGCACATATTCTTGGCTTGCCGCGAAGCAATATCACGGGGAACCAAGTTACCGAAAGAGGGATAGATACGCTCTAAGTAGTAGTCACGATCTTCTTCCGGGATTTCCCGCGGGTCTTTCTTGCAATCCTCTTTCTTCTTGGGAACCCAAATACGTCCATCGTTACGCAAGGATTCACTCATCAAAGTGAGCTTAGATTGCTGATCACCATGCTGGGGAATACAAGTCGGGTGAATCTGGGTGTAGCAAGGGTTAGCAAAATAGGCACCCTTACGGTGAGCACGCCAAGCAGCAGTACCGTTACACCCCATAGCGTTGGTGGACAAGAAGAACACATTTCCATAACCACCGGTCGCCAAAATAACAATCGAGGCAGTGAAAGTTTCCAGTTCACCAGTTTCCATATCGCGAGCCACAATCCCGCGCGCCCGACCGTCGGAAACGATGAGTTCCACCATTTCATGACGGGAGTGAGAAACCACGGTTCCCGCGTTGACCTGACGCTGCAGCGCCTGATAGGCGCCAATTAGGAGCTGCTGACCCGTCTGACCCCGCGCATAGAAAGTACGAGAAACCTGCACCCCACCGAAAGAACGGTTATCTAGCAGGCCACCATATTCACGGGCAAAAGGCACGCCCTGCGCTACACACTGGTCAATAATATTGGCAGATACTTCCGCGAGCCGGTAAACGTTAGTTTCCCGAGCGCGGTAATCCCCGCCCTTAACCGTGTCATAGAACAGGCGGTAGTCAGAGTCGTTGTCATTGCGATAATTCTTCGCCGCGTTAATCCCGCCCTGAGCCGCAATCGAGTGTGCGCGGCGAGCAGAGTCTTGGTAGAAGAAAGCATCGACGTGGTAGCCCATTTCGCCTAGCGAAGCAGCAGCGGCGCCCCCTGCCAGGCCGGTACCTACCACGATTACTTTGATTTTACGACGGTTAGCCGGGTTAACCAGCGCCGCATTAAACTGGCGTTGCTTCCAGCATTTTTCAATCGGTACATCTAGAGGGGCTTTCTGGTCGGCGATTGGCTCGCCAACAGAATATAGACCGTCGACTAGGTTTTGTTGTTCAGTCATCTTACGCATCCTTCCCTAACTAACACGCCACCGGAGCGGGGTTGGTGATTACCAGATACAGCGGTGGGATGGCGAACATGGCGAACAGCAATAGCCCCACGATCCCGGAAATATAAACGGTCGCTTTATGCGTGTTTTCCCGGATCCAACCCATAGTTTGTAGGGCGGACCATACGCCGTGCCCCACGTGCAGAGCCACAATCGCGACCGCACCCAGGTAAATGATCAGCGTCCACCAGTTAGCTGGCGAGAACGTGGTTACCATCATGTTCCACGGTGCTACCGGGATCATCTCTCCTTCTACACTGCAGGTAGCTGAGCTATAGGCTTCCCTTGCACCAATCTGGAACCACTTGGTAGTGAAATGGAACAGATGGAACAGAACAAAGATAACCAGCAGTACTGAACCGACACGAACAGTTCGAGCAGCATAGTTATTAACCACGTTCTGTTTGACTACGTACTTCTGAGAGCCTCGTCCCTTGCTGGCGCGATACCAGAGGTAGAAGGCGCAGATCATATGGATAATGACGCAAGCAAGTAGCAGTACGCGCAGAATCCAAAGCAAGCCTTCATAAGGCAGGATAGGGGCACCGAAGACCCGTAGGTGGTGGGCATAGCCGTTATAGGCATCAGGCCCCGCCAGAATCTTCAGGTTGCCGTAGGAATGCATTAACACAAACAGCACAAAAAATACGCCGGTAACGGCCATGCACTGTTTCGCGAAGACCAGGGTGTTCCAGCTTCGCCTCTTTTGAATTTCTTTTGTATTGGCCACGATTCACAGGCTAACCCACCGGTTTTCACCGACTTAGGAATTTGGGTCTAGATAGGAATAAAAACGCGAAAAAAATCGAATCAATTAGCGCCTAAACTGTTTGTACCTGCAAAGATAGCGGATCTGTCTCCGGGGTAACGAAAGAAAAACTAAGAGGGGATTTCCGAATCCCGCCGGAAAGAACTCAGGAATTTTTAAATAATTGAGAAAGCTTGAAGTTGCAAAATACGTTTTGCCGGTGCTCAGGAGGAGGTTACTTCTGCACCGACAGGACCGGGAGACGGACTCGCCAAACGTTTGCGCATCACTATGGCGTCTTCGCGGGGATGGGAATAATATCCGCGGCGCACACTCAAGGATGCAAAACCGGCGCGTTCATAAAGTGCGATCGCAGCCTGGTTAGACCGGCGCACTTCCAAAAACATTTCAGTTGCTCCCCGTTTACGCGCAGCGCTGAGGGCGGATTTTAAGAGGGCGGCTCCCAGTCCGCGGCGACGCTTTCCGGGCAACACTGCCAAGGAATGCAACTCGGATTCGGGAACTAGAACTTCCAAGAGAGCTGCCCCCACTAAGATCTGCTCCTGCCAGATCCCAATGGCTAGCCCGTAACGGGCAGATAGCATTTGCCGCAGCTGCATGTCGCTAAAGCCTTCTGTCCCAAAAGAGGACTCCTCCAAGGCGAGCAGTGCGGGCACGTCCTCGAGACTTAAAGAAACGCAGCTACTCACAAAACCCCTATTTTGCCTGGTTAGGGGGCTGCACATCCGGCCGGCGCAGATACAGGGGAGATACTGTATCTAGGAGTTCATCAGCTGACTTCCCGGCTAAGCGTACCTGTGCGATCCTACCTAGTACCGCCGCTTCCACCTCGGTAGGGAGCCCGGGATTTAACCTCAAGTCTTGGGGATAAAGCTCCGCGCCCGCTCCCGCCACAATCAGCCCGGGAGTAGCCGCTCGATTAGCGAATGCTGCGGGTCTACCCACTTCCGGTCCCCATAGACAGCAAACATCATCGGGGCCGTCCGCGCGATACTGAGCGCAATAAACCTCTTTACGACGCGCATCGGTAGCCACAAATACTTCCTGCGTGGGCGGAACCAGGTCTAATACTGCGCGTGCCAGGGCATCGAGGGAACTAATTCCGATCACCGGCACTCCCAGTACAAAACCAATCGTGCGGGCAGTTACCAACCCGGAACGCAATCCGGTAAAAGGAGCCGGGCCGCGTCCTACTGCCACCGCCTCAATACCGGCTTTCGCGAGGGCGCACTCGCAAGCTTCCTGCACTACCTCACTAACCAGTTCTGCAAGATGTTCCGCGTGGGATCGAGAGTCCTGGCTAGACCGGCTAGCTAACACCTGGTTCTTAGCTTCGCTATCCCACAGGGCAACCGAAGCTCCCAGCGAAGTATCAATACATAGAATCCGCATATTATTACCTACTTTTCTTGTCCGTCCTCCAACGCGGAAAAATCTGTTCCCAGTCCGTTCCTTCCCAGCGCTTCCCCAGTGAGCGGATAGAGATTGTCCGTTTACCATCATCCATTTCCGCCAGATCTACTACCCCGTTACTGCTGGTAGCGACCCCGCCGTGTTCCCGGTGAATCTCGATCTCCAGGCGATCAGCCGACAGCTGTTCGGTTTTGCCTTCTCCCCATTCGATGACGGTGATTGCCTCCTCTAGAGTGGAGTCCAAATCGAGGGTTTCTAGATCGGTTAGATCTTTGATCCGGTAGGCATCCGCATGAATCAGATCCGGCCCTCCCACCAGAGACGGGTGTACCCGGGCAACAATAAAAGTGGGGGAAGATACCCTGCCTTTAACCTGCAGTCCAGAACCGATCCCCTGAGTAAAAGTAGTTTTTCCGGCTCCCAACCCTCCGGAGAGCATCACTAAATCACCGCGCCGAAGCTGCTTGGCTAAGAGCTCTCCGGCGGCGCGCGTCTGATCGGAAGAATTAACGGTGATAGTAAAGGACATGTCTCCTCCTAGATATAGACTCGCGGCACCCGAGGATTAAGGTCGGTAACAATCGTATAGTTTATGGTTTCGGCGGCCTTTGCCCAATCGTCGGCGGTGGGCTCCCCCTGGGAGCCATCTCCCCACACCCGCACCGTCGCCCCGGGCGCCAGCGGTGGCTTTCCGTCCTCGCCGCTACCTAAATCCACCATGAATTGATCCATACAAATCCGTCCTACCTGCGGATATTTCTGCCCATTGGCTCCAACCCAGATTTTTCCGGAAGCATGGCGGTCAATTCCATCCGCATATCCCAGCGGCACGATCCCGATATAGGTATCGCGGGGCGCCACCCAGGTACCACCATAAGAAACGGGGTGACCTGCAGGAAGTTTCTTGACGCTGATCAAATCGGCTTCGACGCGCATAATCGGGGTCAGCTGCAGACTGGCAGTAGTGGCGCGCGCCGGATTCGGGGTGAGGCCGTACATGGCGATCCCATAGCGCGTAAGGTCAAAATGTGCCTGCGGATGCCACAGCAGTCCTGAAGAAGCCGAGAGATGCCGAACTACCTGCGTAAAACCGCGTTGGCGAGCAAGTTCGCACGCCTGCTGGAAGTCTGCAAGCTGGCGTGCAGTCGCTTCTTCTCCTGCTCCTGATTCGTCTCCGCGCGCTAAATGCGACCAGATCCCGCTAACTGCCACGGTGCCCTCTTCACTGGCGAGCGCTGCCGCCGAAAGCAAAGGAGCCAGTTTTTCAGGCAGTGCCCCCTCGCGTCCCATCCCGGTATCCACCGCCAGGTGAATGCGGGCTTGCTTACCTGCCGCTCGGGCGGCACTGCCAATAGCCAATAATGTTTGGGGATTAGATACCGCAATATCCAAATCGGCTTTAATCGCGGCTTCCAGATCCGCATCGGGACTGAAAATCCAAGTAAAAATGCGGGCCTGCGGAAAATCTTTCAGTGCCTGTCGCAGCTGCATTGCTTCCGCCAGCTGCGCCACCCCAAACCATTTGATTCCGAACTCGAGGGCGGCAAGCGCAATCTGCCCGCCTCCATGGCCGTAGGCATTGGCTTTTACAATCGCCATTGCCTGCACATTCGGGTCACATTTGCGCAGCTGTTGCAGGTTTTTTTCCAGTGCCGACAGGTCAATAATCGCGCGCGCCGGAAAATCAGTATCCATGACCATGACTATACCGCTCTAGGCTTGGCTCAAAGCATAGGCGATAGCTCGGGGAACCTGGTGGGCAATATCGGTAGCCACTATCGGTGCCCCCAAAGACGCCGCGCCGGACGGATCGTCACCGGTAACCGGAAGTCCCGCCGCTTTCCGAGCTGCCATGGCGTGTACCCAGGCAGCTGAGGCAACCGCGGCTGACATTTGGGAAGGAGTTAGGCGACGCCCTAATTGCTCTGCGCGGGCTTGATGTTGGGCTAACACTGCAGCGGTGATGCCCGCAAGTACATCGCCCGAACCAGCAGTACCCGTCCAGAAAGGTGCCCCAGCCTGGCTAAACATTGTTTCTTCTGGGCTGGCAATCACAGTTACTGCTCCTTTAAGCAGCACCGTTGCCCCGGTTTTATCCGCTAAGAACTGCGCCCAAGCAGCCGGAGAGGCCTCCACCTCGGCGCGAGTAACCCCGCCACGTCC
Source organism: uncultured Varibaculum sp. (assembly GCF_902489465.1). Classification (GTDB taxonomy): domain Bacteria; phylum Actinomycetota; class Actinomycetes; order Actinomycetales; family Actinomycetaceae; genus Varibaculum. Next base: position 7,246 of record NZ_CABTZZ010000028.1, read on the forward strand.
TCCTCCGGCTCCTAGGGTAGAAAGTAGACGCGCAGCCTCCCCTGCGTGAGGAGTAAGTACTGCCCGGTGGTTAAGAGTTCCGCCCGGAATCTGCGAGATGATTTGGGGATAGAGGTCGATCGCGCCCGCGTCCAGCACCAGAGGAATTCCACTGGTAGCAGCCTGTACCGCTTGGTTAATCGCCTCGCGTACCCGGGAAGTATCTTTAGGGTCGATACCGGGACCTACCAGCAGGCATTGATGTTTCCCGGAACCGGCAACTGCCTGCGGGAAACGAGACAATATTGCGAAAGCCGCGTCCTCGGGCCCCACATAGCGCACCATCCCGGCACCGGCTCTACCCGCGCCCTCTACGCACATCACCCCGGTCAGGGGGAAGGCGGAAGAACCGGCAACTACCTGCACTACCCCGCGAGTATATTTATGGTCTTCGGCGCCGGGCACCGGCCACAAAGATCCCACATCACTTGCCTCCAGGCGGGCTAATCGCGGCTTTTCCATCTGCAGACCCAGGTCTACTAACCGTACCTGCCCGAATTGATAGGCGGCAGGAGGAAGTAGACAGGAGGATTTGCGTCCTCCCATAGTTACGGTCACGTCAGCTGCCAGGAAAGGACCCGGTAGCCGTCCATCATCGGTGAAAACCCCGGAGGGGATATCGATCGCCACCCGCAGCACTTTTAAACGCCGAGATTCATATAAGCGATTTAATTCCAGCACTACCTGCGCTAATGGTTCGCGCAGTTTACCGTTTACCCCGGTTCCTACCAGGCCATCAATCCATACCTGGGCGGCGCGGGCGCGGCGGGCGCTTAGGCGCGCAATCTGGCGGCTACTGCCTGCTAAATCTACCTGCTCGATAGTCACCTGTGCTTTTTCTGCCGCCGCCAGTGCTTTGCGGTGGGGCTTATCGGAAAGTATCAGCGCTAGGCAGGAATAGCCTAGTTTCGCCAAATAGGATAGGGCGTATAGGCAGTCGCCGCCGTTGTCGCCGCCACCGACTAAACCCAGAATCCGGGTTTCTTCAACTTTGGCACCCCGGGCAAGCAGAAATTCGACAGTAGTATCACTAACTTCGCCAGCCGCCTTTTTCATCAGTGCCCCCTGCGGATGGGCAGCTACCACTTGGGCTTCGGCCCCCCTTACTGTCTGTTTCTCGAATGCCTCAATCATGCCGCCAGATTTCCTTCCTGCTGACTATTCCACTGTCACCGATTTGGCCAGGTTGCGCGGTTGATCTACGTCGTATCCCTTGCTCTTGGCTACTTCACAGGCAAATACTTGCAACGGAATCACGGTTAGCAACGGCAGATAAAGGGTGGGGGTGCTGGGAACTCGGAAAATATGGTCGGCATATTTGTCGACTTTATCGTCTCCCTCTTCCGCTACTACCAAGGTGATTGCGCCGCGAGCGCGTACTTCCTGCAGGTTGGAGAGCACTTTTTGGTGTAGCTCCGGGCGGCGCGGGGTAGGCACTACCACAAATACGAACTGTCCCGGCTCGATTAGGGCGATAGGCCCGTGTTTGAGCTCTCCGGCGGCGAAGCCTTCCGCATGTACATAGGCGATTTCTTTAAGTTTTAGCGCTCCCTCCATGGCCACCGGATATCCCACGTGACGTCCTAAGAAAATCGTGGATTTCAGGTTCTTGCCGTAGCGTTTAGCGACCTCTACTACCGGCTCTATTTCATTGAGCAGGGTTTGCATCTTGTGGGGCACTTCTGCCAGTTTTTCCAGGTAATCCGCGATTTCATCAATGAATTTGTTTCCGCGCACCTGCGCTAAATATAGTCCCAACAGGTAGCAAGCAGTGATTTGGGCGGTGAATGCTTTCGTGGAAGCCACCGCAATTTCAGGGCCGGCATGCGTCAGCAGCACCGCATCGGATTCGCGAGGAATCGTTGAACCGGGGGTGTTCACGATCGCCAGCACTTTCGCCCCCTGTTCGCGCGCGTGCCGCACGGCCATAATGGTGTCCATGGTTTCCCCGGACTGGCTGATCGCCACCACGAGGGTGCGCTGGTCAACTACCGGGTCACGATAACGGAATTCGCTGGCCAGCTCTACTTCTACCGGGATCCGACACCAATGCTCAATCGCGTAGCGGGCAATCTGTCCAGCATAGGCGGAAGTGCCGCAAGCGATAATCACCATTTTGTTAACTTGTCGCAACACATCTTGACTAATGCGCAGCTCATCTAACGTCAGATAGCCTTGCGAATCGGTTCGATCCTGCAAAGTGGCAGTAACTGCCTGGGGTTGTTCATGGATTTCTTTTTCCATGAAAGTACCCCAGCCGTCTTTAGAAGTGCGGTCTACTGAAAAATCCACGGTGAATTGCTGAGGAGTAACCTCTTTGCCGCCACTGTCCGCTACCCGCACCTGCTTGGCAGTCACCATCACCAGTTCATCTTGCCCAATTTCCAGGCACTCCTTGGTGTGATCAGCAAAAGCTAAAACGTCCGAACCTAGGTAGTTACATTCTTTTCCTACCCCGATAACCAGAGGGGAGGAACGCCGCGCGGCAACCACCATGCCGGGAGCCTCCCGGTGAATCGCCAAAATCGTAAAAGTGCCCTTAAGCTGCGCCATAGTAGCCAAAAGCGCCCTGGAAAGACGCGCCGCCGCCTGGTGCGCTCCCTCAGCCACGTCGGCACAAACCTGCGTATTATCGAGGACGGGAGCAGGCACCTCGGCTCCGTCCTCCCCCAGGGACGTACCTGCGTCCTCATCAGCTAAATAGGATGCTGCCAGTAGGTTCGCGATTACTTCCGTATCGGTTTCAGAAGCGAAACTGAAACCCTGATTTTCGAGGACGCGGCGCAAGTTATCGGCGTTTTCGATAATGCCGTTATGTACTACCGCGAGTTGCCCGTCGGAAGAAATATGCGGATGGGCATTAATATCTGTCGGCCCGCCATGAGTAGCCCAGCGGGTGTGCCCAATCCCCGCGAAAGCCTGAGGCAGGGGATTTTCCTGCAAATCCGCCTGCAAATTCGCGAGTTTTCCGCTCTTTTTACGAATCTCGATGCCACCGGGGGTAGCTAGTCCGATCCCCGCGGAGTCATATCCCCGATACTCTAGGCGGGACAGACCCCCCATAATCACTTCTTCTGTATCTTTAGTGGGTTCTAGCCCTACCATTCCTAAGATTCCACACATGAGATAGATTTTTTCACGAGTTCTTCCTCATTGCTATCTCGCGCGCCTAAACAGTGTAAATGCGAATTATCGCCGACAGCTGGTTGCTAAACAAAACCAATCCGGCTTGGTGGGGTAGGCTGAGAAAGTCAGATTCTGCTAGTTGAAAGACAGGTAAAATGGGCAGACTTTTTGGGACCGACGGAGTGCGCGGCCTAGCAAATAGAGATTTAACCCCAGAATTGGCTTTGGAACTGGGACGAGCCGCTGCTAAACAGGTGCGCAAAGATGCGCCAAAGGGCAAAAAATTGCGAGCAATCGTTGCCCGGGACACTCGCATGTCCGGCGATTTTCTTGACCACGCGATCTCGGCGGGGCTAGCTTCCGAGGGCGTGGACGTTAACCGCATCGGAGTAGTAACCACCCCTTGCGTCGCCTACCTGACCGCGAAAGCTGACGTTGACTTGGGAGTAATGATTTCTGCCTCTCACAACCCGATGCCAGACAACGGGATTAAATTCTTTGCCCGGGGCGGCTATAAACTCCCTGACGCGATCGAGGATCAAATCGAACATCTGCTGGGTGAGAAAACTGACCGCCCCATCGGCGACCAGGTCGGGGAGATTGAAGCAGAGCGAGAAAGCGCCGAAAAGCTTTATATTAAACACCTGGTGCGAGCAGTGGGAGATCTTTCTGGCCTGCGCGTAGCCGTGGATTGCGCCAATGGTGCGGCTTCCCATCTAGGTCCGGAGGCATTGCAAGAGGCCGGAATCGACACCGTAGTAATCAACGCCTCCCCTGATGGACGCAATATTAACGACAATTGTGGTTCTACCCACCCGGAACAGTTACAGAGCCAAGTGGTAGCGGCCGGATGTGACTTCGGGGTGGCTTTCGATGGTGACGCCGACCGCTGCCTAGCAGTCGACTCCCAAGGCAACCTGGTGGATGGCGACAAAATCATGGGGATGTTAGCTGCCTATTTCAAGGAAAAGGGCGAACTAACCGGAAACACCCTAGTGATCACGATTATGTCGAATCTGGGTTTGATTTTAGCGATGAAGGAAAAAGGAATCAACACCGTGCAAACCGCTGTCGGTGACCGGTATGTCCTAGAAAAAATGCGTGAGCAAGGATTCGTCCTGGGTGGGGAGCAATCTGGCCACGTGATTAACGGTAACCACGCCACCACCGGGGACGGGATTCTGACTGCGCTGTGCATTGCCCGGGCAGTTAAAGATGCTGGTCAGCCCTTAGAGAAGATTTGCGAATTCGTAAAACGCTTACCGCAAACCCTGATTAACGTACCGAACGTGGACAAGACACGCACCGATGATGCCGGGTTGCGGGCAGAAATTACTAAAGCCGAGGAAGAACTAGGCGATACCGGGCGGGTAGTGCTGCGCGCTTCGGGAACCGAACCACTGGTGCGGGTAATGGTAGAGGCCGCTACCCAAGAACAAGCCGATGCGGTCTGTGAACACCTAGCCGAAGTAGTAAAACAGCGCCTATCTTTATAGTTTTTTCGCCCTGCCGCCAGCGCGGTCATCCTATGCGCTGGCGGCAGGGCGTAAAAGATATCGACGCACTATTTTTGAGCGGAGCCAACCTAGCGGAGCCTAAAAGATATGCCGGCAAAATCCATTTATGAACAATTTGATCGGGACGCTTGGCGCGCCCTCGCCGCGAAAACACCGATGCCCCTGACCGAAGCGGATTTGCGTTCTCTGGCAGCCTTGGGTGATCCGATTGATTTAGAGGAGGCAGACGCAGTATATCGCCCCTTGTCAGCGTTGCTGCGGTACCGGGTTTTACATTCTCGCGCCCTCGCCCAAGATCAACAAGATTTTTTTGGCCGCCCCCATAAACGCCGTATTCCCTTCATTATTGGGGTTGCCGGTTCCGTGGCGGTCGGGAAATCCACTACTTCCCGCATTCTGCAAAACCTGCTTAGCCGCTGGCCGGAAACCTCGCGGGTCGCTTTAGTTACTACCGATGGGTTTTTGTATCCGAATGCAGAGTTAGAGCGGCGCGGGTTGGTAGCGCGGAAAGGGTTCCCCGAGTCCTATAACCGCCGTGCCCTGCTTAACTTTGTTACCCAGGTAAAAGCCGGGGAACCCGAAGTGAAAGCTCCGGTATATTCGCACGTCACCTATGACGTGGTGCCCGATGAATATATCACTGTTTCCAGCCCAGATATTTTGATCCTAGAAGGCATCAACGTACTGCAGCCCGCTTGGTTCTACCGGGGACATCAAGATCTACCTAACCTGGAGAAAAAGCTGGATCAAGATGATGGACGCAGCGGGTTATATGATCACAAATCCCTGGCAGTCAGTGACTTCTTTGATTTTTCGATTTATGTTGATGCCCGAACCCGAGATATTGAACGGTGGTTTGTGGAGCGTTTCTTATCGTTAAAGGAATCCGCTTTCTCCGATCCCAGTTCATATTTCCAAGTTTATGCCGGCATTTCCGATTCGGTGGCGCGCCAGATTGCCCTCGATATTTGGGCCTCTATAAACCTGCCCAACCTGGAGCAACAAATTCGTCCCACCCGAGGGCGGGCGACGCTAATCCTGCGTAAAGACGCTGAGCACCGCCTAGAAAATGTCTACCTCCGCAAACTCTAATCAGCTGCCGTACCCTCGGTTCAAAATCTCATCAACTTGGTCTGCCGTATAGTTTTGCCCGGTAAAAACGGTATTAACCGCCTCTACCGGGCAAAATACATAAGCGTAAAAGCTTAGCGCTTAGAGTATTGCGAAGCCTTACGCGCCTTCTTGAGGCCGGGCTTCTTACGCTCAACAGCGCGCGAATCGCGGGTTAGGAATCCCGCCTTCTTTAGGGCAGGACGGTTAGCTTCCCGATCGATTTCGTTCAGGGCGCGGGCAATGCCCAGGCGCACCGCTCCGGCTTGGCCGGAGGTACCGCCACCAGAGACTCGAGCAACAACGTCGAAACGTCCCTCCAGGTCTAGCAGGGTAAACGGGGATCGCACTAGCTGCTGATGCAGCTTGTTCGGGAAATAGCTTTCCAAAGTTCTGCCGTTAATCTTCCATTCGCCGCTGCCCGGAATCAACCGGACCCGCGCAACTGCGCGTTTACGGCGTCCCAGCCCAATGCCGGGAGCAGTCACGGACTGTCCAGAGCCAGTCGGCTCCGACTGGGTTTCCGTGGTGTAAGAGCTGGGGGCGTTCTCCTCCAACAGCTCCTCGTTTTCGGTGGTATCAGCCACAATTCTCCTCAGGGTCTTGGCTCAGGGCTACTGGGCGATTTTCTTAATTTCGTAAGGTTCGGGCTGCTGTGCCGCGTGGTTATGTTCGGGACCCGCGAATACATGCAGCTTCTTCATCTGGGCACGTCCCAACCGAGTGTGGGGAACCATGCCGCGCACCGCTTTTTCTACTGCCACTTCCGGTTTCTTTGTTAGCAAGTCACCGTAGGTTACAGATTTCAAGCCACCTGGGTACCCGGAGTGGCGGTAGGCGCGTTTCTGCTGACGTTTGTTGCCGGTAAGTCCGACCTTGGCGGCATTCACGATAATGACGTGATCGCCCATATCCTCGTTGGGAGTGTAGGTCGGCTTATGCTTGCCACGCAGCAGCTTGGCGGCGACGGCCGCCAGTCGTCCGAGAACGACGTCTTCAGCGTCGATGACATACCATTTCTTGTCCTGGGTGTCACCGGCTTTCGGATTATAAGTTCGCACGGGCTTAAGCCTTCGTTTCTTCTTTGGGGGCGAGAACTGCGAGGGCGCGGCAACAGATGGCAGGAACTGCCTAAAAATGTTGCGGACGCCGCCGTAGTGTCTTCACCCGACTTCGTATTTCTTTCCGTCTAGCGTCCTGTTTTTGCCAAAATCCCAGGTCAAATACCTGCGCTTGGATTGTTCCAGGACACACAACATTTAGTATTTTACGGAACCGCTGTTACCTGGTCAAAGTAATATCCTGTTGAACTGCACACATAGGCTCAGTGCGCGCTGGCCACCTTCCGGTTTTCGCTCAGGTTAAGAGGGCGCGTTTTCAGGCAGGGTACGCACTACTTTAGCTTTCTGGGCTTGCAAGGCGTACTGGTCGGCAGGCGGATAGGCTACCTCCCAAAGAGTCAGCCCCCTCCCATCGGCAAGCGGAACCCGCTGGTCACGCACTCCGGCAGCCAGCAGCTCCCCTATCCAATCGGTCTGGTATTTACCCCGCCCAATCTCGATTAACGCCCCCATCATGAACCTGACTTGGGAATGACAAAACGCGTCCGCCCGGATCATAGCCTGCACCATTCCCGGGTAAGGACGGGAAACCTTAAAGGAATGCAGAGTGCGGACTGTAGTCGCCCCTTCGCGAGGTTTCGCGAAAGGTAGAAAATCATGCTCGCCACATAACGCCTGCGCTGCTACCTGCATCTTCTCCTCCTCCAGGGGCGAGGACGTGCGGGCGATATCCAGGCGGCAAGGATCTTGGGCACGGGGATCATCACAAATCAGATAGCGATAGGTGCGAGACAGAGCCGAAAAACGGGCATCGAAATCCGCCGCTACTACGGTTACCTGTTTGAGAGCCAAAGCTCCGTTCAAACCGCGGCCAGCAAGACCTTCTAGACGAGCCCTTAATCGTTCCCCTCGGATCTGGTCGCTTTCCTCGCGCCCTCTGGATAGGGAAAGCCAAAACTCTTTCGGCACATCCAGGTGAGCAACCTGTCCACGGGCGTGCACCCCCGCATCGGTACGCCCGGCGACGGTAAGGAGTACCGGCTGGCGGGTAATCAGACTCAGCGCTTCTTCCAAGCACCCTTGGACGGTTAGGAGACCCGGTTGCCGCGCCCACCCGTGAAACGGCGCTCCTCGATAGGCCAGGTCTAGACGTAAACGAATCGAGCCGTCCATCAGGTGGTCAGCCTCCAAGCCCGCACCCCGCCGCGAATACCAGCATCATTAGGTACGATCACAACTTCTTCGCCCAAAGTTTTACGCACCGACTCCACAATATGGGAAGAGTTTCCCCCACCGAGGTAAAGCCGATCCCACATAATTGCATCGCGTAGCACCCCGACAACGCGGCGAACCCGCCGTGACCAGTGAGCATCCCCCATGCGCAGGCGTTCCGGCTCTCCTACATAGTCATCAAAGAGGAGACCCCAGCGGGCAACCATATGGGAAAGTTCCATATGGGGAGCCAGCCGTCCCCCATCCCAAATCGAATTTCCCAGCCCGGTTCCCAAAGTAATGATCATTTCCATGCCGGTACCAGAAATTACCCCGGCTCCAGCCACTTCCGCATCGTTTAACACCAGCGAAGGCAATAAAGTTTCTGCTTCTAGCGCACCTGCCAGGTCAAAGTTTTCCCACGCCTGCACCATCTCCGGTAATACTCGGGTGCGCGGGCCAGACCGGCATACATAATGCGGGGTGGAAATGACTATTCCATGGCGGATCATGCCCGGCATCCCCACGGTGATCCGATCGGTTTCCGCTTTAAATTCCGCGCGGAAATCTTCTACAATCTCGATTAATTTTTCCGGAGGCAACGGGTAAGGGGTGGGAACTCGCAAAGAGGGCGCCACCATGGTGCCGCGTTTATCTAACACCGAGGCTTTGATCCCTCCCCCGCCACAATCAACAGACAAGGTCAGCGGGGTTCTCATCTCTTTTCCCATGTTCCTACCTTACCCGCAGATTCTGCCTGGCCGGTCTGGCTGACCGCTAAGAACAAATACCTGCTGTTAAACTCTGGTACTAAAAATGCGGGCAGTTGGCATTACCTATGCCAACTGCCCGCATCAAGTTATTGCAACTTACCGTGTCAGCTACTGACGGATAAGCCCAAAAAACTATTCTTCAGAATCTGCCGCTTCGTCCGCGTCTTCTGCTTTTTCAGCTTCCGCGTTCTCTTCGCGGGCGTCCGAAGTTGCGACTGCCTCTTCCGAAGAAGATTCTTCGGCCTTTTCGGCCTCTTTGGATTCCTCCGGCTGTTCAGGCTTATCTGCTTCGTCCTTGGTCGGCTGCACTTTGGCTTTCGACTCTACCTTTTCGGTGACCAAAGAAATCTCGGCCATCGGAGCATTGTCTCCGCGGCGAGCAGGCAGTTTCACGATTCGGGTGTACCCGCCCTGACGGTTGGGATCCAGATCCGGAACTACTTCATCAAACAGGGTGTAAACCGCGTCAAATCCGCGGGTATATTTATCTACCTGGGTGCTCAGTTTGCGGGCAACCATACGGCGATTGTGGATATCACCCTTCTTCGCCTTGGTGATCAGCTTTTCAATGTAGGGCTGTAGCCGGCGAGCTTTCGCTTCAGTAGTCCGGATCGAACGGTGCTCGATCAGCGATTTCGCCAGATTCGCCAAGATTTTACGCTCATGTGCCGGGCCGGCTCCTAGCCGTGGACCTTTAGATGGCTTAGGCATGTTTCTTCCTTTACTTTCCTAAAAAACTTTACTGTTTCAGCGCCGAGAAAACCCGACTTAGTCGTCAGAGAACTGCAACGAGCTGGGGTTGGTCAGATCATCTAGATTGACCGAGGTGGGCAGCGGAGAATCCTTTAGCGCCATCCCCATTTCCGCCAGCTTCGCTTTAATCTCTTCGATTGACTTAGCGCCGAAATTCCGGATATCCAAAAGATCGGCCTCGGAGCGAGCAACCAGTTGCCCCACCGTGTTGATTCCTTCCCGCGTTAGAGCGTTGTAGGAACGAGACTGTAGATTCAGGTCATCAATAGACAGTGCCAGATCTTGAGCCAGCGCCTGATCCGTTTGCGGAGCGCCAATCTCAATCCCCTCGGCCTCAATATTGAGTTCTTGACACAAACCGAATAGCTCTACCAAGGTTTTGCCTGCCGAAGCCAGCGCATCCCGGGGAGCTAGTCCCGGCTTGGTTTCCACATCCACAATCAAACGGTCAAAGTCCGTGCGCTGCTCTACACGAGTAGCCTCTACCTTGTAGCGGACTTTAACTACCGGAGAATAGATGGAGTCGATGGGAATCCGAGAAATCTCGTGCCCATCAGACTTATTCTGATCAGCAGAAACGTAGCCACGACCACGTTCTACCGTCAGCTCAATTTCTAGCTTTCCAGAATCGTTCAAAGTGGCCAGGTACAAATCCGGGTTGTGGATCTCTACGCCTGCCGGCGGGGTAATATCCCCGGCGGTAACCTGCCCAGCACCTGCTTTACGCAGATACATAACTACCGGTTCGTCATTCTCTGAAGAAAGCACAATCTGTTTAATGTTCAGAATGATCTCGGAGACGTCCTCCATTACTCCCGGAATAGTGCGGAACTCATGCGGCACCCCCTCGATACGGATCGAGGTGACTGCGGCTCCCGGAATGGAGGAAAGTAGGGTACGCCGCAAACTGTTTCCTAGAGTGTGTCCGAATCCGGGTTCTAGGGGTTCAAGAGTGAAGCGGGAACGCTGATCGTTAACCGCTTGTTCTGATAGCACGGGTCGCTGTGAAATAAGCAACGTGTTGTCCTTTCTGTCGCCCAGCCCGCCATATGACTGGAACGGACGTCCTGACCAAAGGTCAGCTTTATAGACAAGACTGCGAAATCTCCCAAATGACGGCCTGGAGACTCACAGAAGTGTTTTACTATCTTCTATTTTCTACTTCAGTTAGGACGCGCGTTATACGCGACGGCGCTTGGGAGGACGGCAGCCATTGTGGGCATGCGGGGTAACGTCCTGAATGGAACCGACCTCGAGGCCGGTAGCTTGCAGGGAACGAATAGCGGTCTCGCGACCCGACCCCGGTCCTTTCACGAACACGTCAACTTTTTTCATACCGTGTTCTTGAGCCCGCCGAGCAGCAGCTTCAGCAGCCATCTGTGCAGCGAAAGGAGTGGATTTACGTGATCCTTTAAAGCCCATCTGGCCAGCAGACGACCAGGAAATAACGGCTCCGGAGGGATCGGTAATCGAAACGATAGTGTTATTGAATGTGGACTTAATGAACGCTTTTCCCTGAATAACGTTCTTACGCGCAGCCCGACGCGGCTTACGGCTCTTAATAGAACTAGCAGCCATATCTTCCTTCTTTTCTCAGATCCAGCAGGTGGTGCCTGCGCTTACTTATACAGCCTTCTTCTTACCAGCAACAGTGCGCTTTGGTCCCTTACGGGTACGCGCATTGGTCTTGGTTCGCTGACCGTGTACCGGCAAGTGGAAACGGTGACGCAGCCCCTGGTAGGAACCAATCTCAATCTTGCGGCGAATATCGGCTTGGACCTCACGACGAAGGTCGCCTTCTACTTTGTAGTTCGATTCGATGAAGTCGCGAACTTTAATCAGATCTTCTTCAGAAATATCTTTTACGCGTACATCCGGGCTAACCCCGGTTTCTTGCAGCGTTTTTTGAGCGCGGGTGCGCCCTACGCCGTAAATGTAAGTAAGTGCCACTTCCAGCCGCTTCTCGCGGGGAAGATCAACACCGGCAATACGTGCTGCCATTAATTTTCTCTCCACATTGTTTCCGGAGGCCGTCGCGCCACCTTCCGTTTTCCCGGCCCAGGCCTCCGGACCTGGGGTCACCTTTCAAATCTGAAAGGTGCTAGTAGCACGCTTATTGTTGTTCTCGGCTAGCCTTGACGCTGCTTATGCCGAGGGTTTTCGCAAATCACCATGACAACGCCGTGGCGACGAATCACCTTGCATTTTTCACAGATCTTCTTAACGCTGGGTTGAACCTTCATAACTTCCCTCTAGCTGCGACGAATTACTTCGCTGTCCGCTGCTTTACTTGTATCGATAAACGATTCGGCCGCGCGATAAATCGTAGGGACTGAGCTCTACTACCACACGATCCTCTGGCAAGATCCGGATATAATGCTGACGCATTTTGCCCGAGATGTGCGCTAACACCTTATGACCGTTTTCCAGTTCCACCCGAAAATATGCATTCGGGAGTGCCTCTGCTACGGTACCTTCGACCTCTACAACGCCTTCTTTTTTAGCCATCTATCCTTCACTAACCTTGTCCACATAGGATGACTAGCGGGTATACTATTCCCCTCTAGTCACAAACCCAATAGTCAACTTTACGTTAGTTGCAGGACTAACCTAAAGCTGATACGGGGTTAGATCGGTCACGCCTTCACCATTTCTACCGTTATGAGCGTGTCGCAGGTTGCAAAACCTGTCCTTAATAACTAAGTTTTGCTCCCTATCTAAACGCCGCTCGTCTGCTACCTACCATTTCAGTCTTTGCTGTTTCCGGATAGCCGCAGCTACCTGGTTAAAGCGTTCGCGATCTAGACGTGCCCCCTCCCGGCGTACTTCCCGGCGAGGAATCAGCAGCAAACGATCTAAACGGGCTTCAGATTCGCGTCCTTTAGAATCCCAGGCACCAGCGCCGATATCCATCCAGTAGCGTCCCCAACGTGCTTCTTGCTCGGCATCTTTATCATGATCTTTACTGGTCAACTGGGATCCAATCACTGCATCTGCTAACGCCGCCATGACCAGCACGGGACGATCTTTGCCACGCCCATCCTCTTCCTCATAGGGAACCCAACACCAAATCACTTCTCCGGGGTCGGCTGCTCCATTACCAGTATCAGGGTCATAGACGAAAGGAGGAACCTTATCGCCCTTGGTGAGGTAACGTGTCCGGCCAGCCGGACGCACATATTTTTGTTGCTGACGCCGACGATTTGGGTGGGAAGTAGCTTGTTCTAGCTGACTGCCCCCTAGCAGCGATATCATCCGGGATAGTTTGCGGAAGGGAATACGCATGGGCTCGCCTCCTTTTCAAAACTGACTCTACCAGGCGACAAGGTGGTAGCGCTCAGTAAAAGATATCCCCAACGTTGGTAGCGGATCTTTGAGAATGAGCGCGGCGGAGATATTTCAGGTAACAATCTATAGTTTGACCGGTTTTATTCCGAAGGGCGCCAAAGCCGCCTCGCCAAAATCTGGCTGGTTGAGAACGCAGATGCCCTCTGCTAACACCGCAACTTGTGCTTCCCAATGACAGGCGAGGCCGTGATCTACGGTTTTCACCGTCCAGTCATCGGCCAAAGTGGTAACCCGATTAGATCCGCGCGTCAAAATTGGCTCCACGCACAGCACCATTCCCGGTTTAATCGCTGCTGACCTGCCAGCCGCCCGGAAGTTAAAAACATCTGGCGCCTGATGCATGGCAGTGCCGATTCCATGCCCGGTGAACTCTTCTACGATTCCCGCCGTCCAGCCAAAGCGTTCCCCGAAACTGTCCACCGCGTCCTCGATCGCAGCGCCAATATCATTCACGCGGGCTCGCGTACGAGCTATAGCCGCCACGCCTGCCCAGGTACTGTAACGAGTTATCTCTAAGAGTTGTTCTTTTTCCGAGGACGTGGGGTAAGTATGCGCGGAAATAGAAGGATCTGGCTTTGGAGCTGGTTCTTCCCCAATAATCACCGAAAACGCGGAGTCTCCATGCCATTGCTTGCCGTCACGTTCCAGATAGCAGCCACAATCGAAACTAACTAAGTCACCGGCCTTAAAGGGAACATCACCGGGGATCCCGTGCACCACGGTGTCATTGACCGAGATACAGATAGTTGCCGGGTAATCAAAGTATCCCAGGAAGTTGGGATGCGCTCCCCCATCCGCGATCACTTGCGCGGAAATCTCATCTATTTGCCGGGGAGTAACCCCGGCTCGCGCATTTTCCCAGACGGCCTCATGAATCTGATTAACGATCAGCGCAGCTTGGCGCATATACCCCAATTGGGTGCGGTTCTTTAGTTCGATGCCCCGCCCAAATAGCATAGGTATCTATCTTCTTCCCAGTTAGGCTAACTTATTACTTCAGCTCAGCCGCAATATTTTCCCAAACCTGCTCGATAGAGCCGTTGCCATCAATATTGATCAGCAGGCCGGCCTCGCGATAGTAGCGCACTAGCGGCTCGGTTTGTTCATGGTAAACCTGCAGGCGACGGCGGATCACCGGTTCGGTATCGTCAGAGCGGTGTTCAATCTCGGCGCGCTTTAGCAGCCGTCCCACCACATCTTCTAAATCAACATCCAGGTTGATAACCGCATCCAGCTGGGTTCCCATATCTTTGAGTACCTGATCCAGGAAATGTGCCTGCTCCAGGTTACGGGGGTAGCCGTCAGCTAAGAAGCCGCCACGGTAACGATCAGTTTTTAGCTCTGCTTCTACCAATGCGCTAATCACCGAATCAGGAACTAGCTCCCCCCGGTTGATTAGTTCTTTCGCTTTATTACCTAGCTCGGTTCCTGCTTGCATTTGCGCGCGCAGCATCGCGCCGGTCGAAAACGTAGGAATATCCAATAGTTCGCAGATTTGGTGCGCCTGGGTGCCCTTTCCAGCACCAGGGGCGCCCAGAATCACCAGGCGTTTTTTCATTTCAGGAATCCTTCATAATGGTGTTGTTGAAGCTGAGCGTCGATCTGCTGTACGGTTTGCAGACCCACACCCACCATAATCAACAGGGTGGTTCCCCCGAAGGGCATCTGGGTTACTTTCAAAGGAATCAGCGCCACGATCGGCACCATGGCTACCACTACCAGGTAGATCGCGCCAGCAGTGGTAATCCGACTGATTACGTAGTGCAGATAGTCCGCGGTGGGAGCCCCAGCCCGAATACCGGGGATAAATCCGCCGTACTTCTTCATATTGTCAGCGATTTCCTCCGGGTTGAAAGTGATTTGAGTGTAGAAGAAAGCGAAGCCTAACACGAGCAGTGCGTAGCAAATCAGATACAGCAGGGAGTCGTGTTGGAAGTTATCGTTTATCCATTTGACCCAGCCGGCGGTAGGTTTACCGAAACGGGAAATCATTTGCGGCATGGCTAGTAGCGAGGCCGCGAAGATCACCGGGATAACCCCGGACATATTGATTTTCATGGGGATATAGGTGGTAGAACCGCCCACCATCCGCCGGCCCACCATCCGTTTGGCATACTGTACCGGGATGCGCCGTTGGGCTTGTTCCACGAATACGATCGCCAGGGTAATCAATGCAACCAAAGCAATGATTACCAGTACTTTCCAGACTCCGCCGGAAGCCCCAATCGATTGCAGGTGGGCGGGCATATTAGCCACAATACCGGTGAAGATCAGCAGGGACATGCCGTTACCGATACCGTTTTCGGTGATTAGTTCCGCTAGCCACATGATTAGGCCGGTGCCAGCGGTCATGGTGACCATCATGATCAAGTAGTTGAGCGCCGACTGGTCGGGGATAATCGGTTTACTGGGGGCGCAGCCTTGCAGCAGTTGCCCCGAACGCGCCATATAAATAATGGTCACTGACTGCAATACCCCGAGTCCGATGGTCAGGTAGCGGGTGTATTGGGTCATTTTAGCTTTTCCGGCTTGCCCTTCCCGGTGCAGGTCTTCGAAACGAGGAATCACTACCCGCATCAGCTGGATAATAATCGAGGCCGTAATGTAGGGCATAATTCCCATGGCGAACACCGACAGGGACAGTAGGGCTCCCCCGGAGAACAGGTTCACCAAATCGAGGAGTCCGTTTTGCTCGTTGTTCTTTAGACACGCCTGCAGATTCGGATAGTTAACTCCCGGTGAGGGGATATGGGATCCGACCCGATACAGCGCCATAATCGCCAAGGTGAACAGGAGCTTTTTCCTGAGATCGGGCGTTTTAAACGCCTGTACGAATACGCTTAGCAAGCTGCCTCCAGCAATCTGTGTTCTTCACGGCAAAAAAGATAATTCTTTAACCCTTAAAAGCCTACACAATTTAGCCTCGCAATAGCACATGCAGATACTTTTTGGGGTAATGTTCACGCGGTTCGGCGATTTTCTGCTTTCTCCCCTAGTTCCGAGGGCGCGCCCAGGTTATAAAGCCGGAGTTAATGCCGCAGGCGCTTGAGTACCATACGCGCATAACCTTTGGGGCGCGGCCGCGTCAGTGCGATTCGGGGTTCGTGCAGGGCTTTGCCTACAGGCAGCGCCCGGATCCGGTGTTAAAGCTGAGATGTACGTGATCGAAGTGGTTGGCGGTAGTCGAACCGCGGTCTTCCATTCCTTTCCAGGCGCGCCCGGGCATCCAAATACGCTGTTTCCAAATCACGTACTTAATGTTTAGATCCCCGCTATTGGCGATTGCCCAATTGGCGATGGAATCTCCCAGTCCACTCGATACCGGCACCATTACGTCCAAAGCCAGGCCTTTACCGTGATCGCGCGGGTCTCCGGGGCGCAAGCCTCCAATATTGGTTACCCCAAAACGCTGAGTAATCATAGTGCGTACCTGCCGCGGCCAGGGCTGAACCCCGCTATCCCCACTGGGAGGGGCACAATTGGGAGTTTCGGCAGCCGGAAGCGGGGAAGCATCTTCGTTCTTGGCCGAGGCAGAGCTACAAGAGGGGTAAGCACCTGCAGAGAAGGCGCTTACCTTGGTAGTAGCTACTTTTACCTGTTCATCAACTGATACTGCCTGGTTGTAAAGATTTTCCTGCAGCATATTATTAGCTAACTGCGAAATGTTAACTGTAGGTGCGTTTGCTGCTACTGAGGGATGTACAGAATCTGCAGCTACTAAACCAAATGCTGCCATAACCACGATTGGTGCCATCAACCAGGTTTTTCTCACGATATCTCCTGAGCTTTGGGGTACGGATGCCACCGTATAGACATCCGCATATAACGTTTTTGTAACAAATCTATTATGAGTATAGTGGCTTGGCGACATTTAATGTCAAACCTGGTGACTTAATACACTTATCAAACCAGAGTTGCCGGTATTATCTGGTCACTATAAATGTAAAAGTCTCGGGGGGGGGGGGGGGGCGCTCCCCCCCCCCCC
>NZ_CABTZZ010000029.1 GCF_902489465.1 uncultured Varibaculum sp.
ATTAATCAACGGCTCCGGCTGCGCATCAATCACCGGCTGAACCACACGATAAATATCCCGCTTTATCGCTGAATTATCAACAGGATTAGTAGAATAGTCGGCAATTTCCATATTCCATACACTGATGAGTTTAAAATCTTTATTAAAGTTGTAAGTTAAATCTCTCCCACCGTCAAAATATACATAGGTTTCATCAGGGTAATAAGAAAAAGCATAATCTCTCCCAGCAGAATTATAATTGTGAATGATATTACTTCCATCAATATCGTACTGAATCCCCTTAAGCTCAGGAATTGACGCCCATCTAAGGTCACGGACTACTTCCACAAGAACCGGTTCTATTTCAGCTTTATGAGGTGTGCGCTGCGCGTAGTACACCGAGTTTGATTTCAAATTAACAAACACACACACCAGTCCCAGTGCGAAAACCGTAAATCCGATAAACACCGTAAGGACTATTTTTTTTAACATAAGCACACTCCCTATCTCCAAAGCTGCCTAAATAATCTTTTGGCTGGTTTTAGTATTTTATTTTTAACGAAACGCCTAGTAGGTTTTACCATTTTATGTCTTATGACCCGCACAGTTGGTCGAACAACTTTTTTAAATATATTTTTAACAACCGATTTTACCACCTTGTTATAGACAGGTTTAATTATTTTTTTATAGATCGGTTTCACTATCCTCCGGTAGATAGGTTTTATAACCTTACGATACAAAGGCTTAATAATTCGCCTATATAATGGCTTAATAATCCGTCTTTTTATTTTCTTAACTACTGGTTTAATAATCTTGTGTTTTATATAACGCATTGGCCGTTTAATCACCCGCCTATATAGTGGACCTACAATCTTTTTTACCCATCTCACCCCTGGCTTAGCCACTTTACGCACAACTGGTTTAAGAATGCTCTTTTTTACCGAAAAGCGAGTAGATTTAATAACCTTGGTATTCGCAGGGGATAATAAACGACTTTCATTTGGATGAAATAAAAAGGGAAGCAAGCCAAGCACAGTACGCTTAAAACGATTTTGCTCTACAAACCCAATGCTGCTTTTAAATTCTTCCCACTGTTTTAATTTTTTCTTTTTAAACTCGGAAAACAGATGTTTATATTCCAAAAACAGTTTAATTCCCACTAAAGCGAGTGCCCCTAGCGTCATAGTAGCAAACCAAATATTTAACCGTTGTTGGGTTTTCGGGGACACGAAGGGGTACGCCTGTTGTGCGAGCACTTCACGATATAGACGCTGTCTCTCAGAACTCAAATTGTGCCGATGATAATACTCGATTAGTAGCTTATCTAAAGGAAGATTTTTAAAACTAGGATGATAATGAAAAATAATGGCATCAATATCAGTATTGAAGTCTTTACTTTCAATATTTGTCAGTAGATCCCCAGTCAAGGAGTTAAGCTGGAAGAAATTATCGCTGGGGCTACCCCCCAGGAAAATACTCGGAGATAACCCGGCAAGCGACTTTAACGTTTCTTTGTTAGGGCTACTCCTCTCCGCTGAAGCAAGAGTAGTCGCAAAATGCGGAAAATCAATGGTGTACTTACTATAGCCATGGATAGCCTTTAAGGCATCATAAATTTTTCCATAGTTTCTTACCTTGGGTTCTTCACCAAAATCATTCACTCGTGATTGCAGCGGGTCTTCTTTGTACACCGGGTACGCAATAGCGTTAGCAATAAAATGGTTGATTCTATGAGTATCACTACCATATTTGCGGCGCGCCTGCCGTCCCATCTCCTCAACATAGTCGAGGAATAACCGTTTCTCCGCTGCCGTCATCCCGGTATTAACCAAAAAAGGATCAGTCGCGCCCTGCGCAGCACTCTTCTTAGCGACCCTGCCGTGAGTGCGCATCGGCTCTCTGTTAGCTGGCAAAGCCTTAGAATGCGCTTTAGATGCAGGAAAACGCCTAACCTCCCGTTTAACCTGAGGGGAGCGGGCACCATTCTTATGACCCGCAACCGCAGCTGTGGATTGCTTAGAATAAGTTGGGTGACTTCCAGGATTACCTACCTGATGGGAAGAACTGGCTTTAATCGGAGAATAAATAAACCTTACCCGCGGACGATAAATATCGCTAACATCTTTTTCCGCAGCTGCCAGCTGATAATTGTCAATACTTGGCGCAGAAAAACTGTAGCTTTCCCCGGTAAAACCCTTGAAATGTTCCTCGGGTTTCAGCTGCCGCCCCGAAGTATCCAGATAGCTAACCGAAATATGCTGCCCCACTCGCAGCGCGAGCTTAGCTTGCAAACTGGAACCGAAAATATCGTACCTAACCGCCTTGGGATAATGATACGAGTTATTAACCCGTTGCGGAGCAGGAGAATAAAAAACATACTTAAAGTTTGAGAGGAAGCCTGCCCCCAAATATCCACCACGAGGAAGAGCTGCCGAACCATTAAGATTAACTGCTCCCCTGGTAGTGTCATAAATAATCCCATCTTTCTTCACCAGATGAGAATCGGGCGGAATAACTTCAACCAAATTAGCTAAATCCGTTTCCACCCCCTGAGCAGAATCAATATCAGTCGAAATAAAACTGACCACAACCGGCTGCTCCAAGAAAGTACCATGCTTCACAATCTGGTAACGCAAACCCAAATTACTGGCATTATCATACAAAACCGCAATAGAGTTTCCCCCGAGCACCTGGAAAAAACTGCTCTCCTGTAAACCCTAAACCTTTCACTTTACTATTCGCGTACCCCGAATGAGCTGCCCAATCCTCTTTATCGGAACCGGTCACCGTCCAAATCAAATCGAGATCAATACCCGAGCGGGTTCTACCCACATAAGTTATCCTGCCGGAATCACCATCATTAATCCGAAATGCCTTAACCCGAGCCTTCGGGACATCACGAGGGAAAACAGAAAAATCAAAATCCCCAAGAATTTGCCCTTTAATTAACTTGACCCCAGTGCGAGAAGACCAATGCAGGCCCTCCGGCGACAGAAAATTATCATCAGTAAGATTATCTGCCACCAGAGAAATCGTTATGTCCTTAAAGTAGCTGATTCCCTTGGCAGAGCGATTAAAATCCCCAAGAACATTTACTTCCTCAATAATCGGATCCCGGTTATCACTAGCGGAATCACTATCCTGCACTGGAACCGAAGAAGGCGCGGAATCCCCAATGGTAACCGTAGGTTCGACGCCCCCAGATACCGTGGATTTATTTGCAGCATCATTGTCGGCAGCGGTATTTCCAAAGCTTGTTCCCTGCCCGGGCTTATCCGGTTCGGCAGCAAAAACAACCGGAACGCTCACCCAATAAAAGAGGAAAATAAACACCAGCAGCAAAGCAGGCAGGTTTCTTTTCATATCTTTCCCAAACTCTAAACCCCAGAAGGGAACTAACCACGGAATAAGTGAACACCCAAAACCCTAACTAAAAACATGATAAAAAATCAATATAACAGTTGAGTCCTCAGCGAGAGCACAACCAATAGGGGTAGTATCGGTATTACCGGGGTCACAACGGGGTGTCCTCGGCTAGTAATTCACCAGTCTTAGCGTGCGGCGCTCACCGGGCTAATCGGCAAGGAACGCCTACCAGCGGGACTGACTTGCATCTCAGAATTCCATTGCACTCCGCTACCACACGAGGACGCGCATCCACAGCCCGCCCCACTCGCTTCCTCGGGCATATCCTGGAAATCATCAGAAACTTCCTCGCCGCGCAGGGCGGTGGCGATCATCAACTTGATCCGGTTCAGCTGATTAACTTCCGAAGCTCCCGGGTCATAATCGACAGCCACCACATTGGCCTGCGGATAACGGTTACGCAGCGCGCGGAACATTCCCTTGCCAATCACATGGTTCGGCAGGCAGCCGAAAGGCTGGGCGCAAATAATATTGGGGCAGCCATGCTCAATCATGTCCACCATTTCTGCGGTCAAATACCAGCCTTCACCAGCCTGGTTACCCATTCCCGCAATATCGACAGAGCGCGCCGCCATATCTTTGATTCGCCGGTGCATCTCGAACTTGCCGTTAGTTTTAGCGAAAGCCCGGCGAATCGCGTCCTCATAGCGCTCTAAGGCCCACAGCCCCGCATCCATAGTTAACTTCTTTTTGCGAGAATTGCCCATTTCGTCCCGCTCAAAGTTTCCGCTGGCCAGGGAGTAATGGAAGAACTGGATCAGGGTGGGGAGTTCCGCTTCACAGCCTTCTTCCTCAATCACCCGGACCGCGTGATTATTAGCATCCGGGTGGAACTTCACCAGGATTTCTCCCACCAAACCAACCCGGGGGCGACGCGGCTCATCGTTCAACGCGAAAGCATCGAACTCTTTGACACATTCCTTAATCAGGCGGGAATAGCTGAGGCGACCGCCCCAGGTGGCCGAGTATTTTCCAGCCGCAAACCATTCCTGAATAATCTGATCCCAACGCCGATAAAGCTCCATCGCGGAACCTTTCACCAGCTCGTAGGGGCGAATGCGCAGCAGCATAGTCTGCAACATGTCACCTAAACAGATAGCTTGCAAAATCCGGTGGATTTCCGACCAAGACAGCTGGAAACCCGGGTTTTCTTCAATGCCTTGTACCGAGGCGGCAATCACCGGTACCTGCGGATAGCCGGCATCGCGCAACCCTTTACGTAAGAGGGACGCGTAGTTAGTTGCCCGGCACATTCCACCGGTCTGCGAAATCGCAACGGCAGTTTTATCTGGGTTGGCACGCCCGGAAGTGAACTCCTCGATTAGCTGACCGATCACCACAATCGCGGGGTAGCAAGAATCGTTGTTCACAAATTTGAGGCCAGTTTCCATCGATTCGCGGGAAGTATGTTCCAGCAAACGCACATTCAAACCGGCACGGCGTACCACCGGTTGTGCTACTCGGAACTGGATAGGCGCCATTTGAGGAACCAGAATCTCCCAACCATCTTTGCGCATCTGCTCGGTGAATTTAGAATTCACCTGCACATGGCCGGCTTTCGCTAGGCGGGCTTCTTCCTCCGCAGCCTCGGCTGCCGGATCTATGCGAGTAGGAACTGCCCATTCTTCTGCCTGGCTAGGCGCGGCATCGGGATCGCCGATCCGATCCGCACTGGGATAGGTAAGTACCGTGGAGCTTTCCCGCTCCCGAGTAGCCGCATCTAGAGAACGCAGCCGAATCCGGGCGGCTCCCAGGTTGGAAACCTCATCAATCTTGAGGACGGTGTGGACGTCTCCGCGCCCCTCCAAGATCTCTTGTACCTGGTCAGCGGTAATCGCGTCCACTCCGCAACCAAAAGAGTTTAGCTGCACCAATTCAAGATCAGGTTCATCGCCCACCCGGGCGGCGGCCTCGTAGAGGCGCGAGTGGTAAGCCCACTGGTCACGCACTCGCAAGGGGCGCTCCAAGCGGCCATCTACCACCGAGTCTTCGGTGAATACTGCCATTCCCAAGCCGATAATCAACTCGGGAATCCCGTGGTTAACCTCCGGATCCAGGTGATAGGGACGTCCAGCCAATACAATCCCGCGCACCCCGTTTTCACGAATCCACTCTAAAGATTCCCGGCCTTTCTCCCGAATCTCTGCCTTGACAGCGGCATCTTCTTCCCAGGCCGCATCCAGGGCAGCTTTCGCTTCCGCTTCCGTCACGTTCCAATCAGCGAATACTTCCGCGATCCGCTTAGGCAGGAACTCCCGATTCCCCAGGTTCAAGAACGGGCTGATTAAGCGAACATCGCTATCTTGCACCGACTCCATATTGTTACGGATAACCTCAGGATAGGTTCCTACCACCGGGCAGTTGTAACAGTTATCGGTACCTCCCACCAGTTGTTGTTCATAAATCACCGAGGGATAAAAAATAGTTTTTATCCCTTTCTTAAGCAGCGACTCGATATGTCCGTGCACCAGTTTCGCGGGGTAACAGATGTTTTCAGAAGGAATCGACTCCATCCCGGTTTCAAACAGGTCGTGGTTGGAGCGCCCCGACACCATCACCCTAAATCCCAGCTTGGTGAGCATAGTGAACCAGAGCGGATAGTTTTCGTACATATTCAGTACCCGGGGAATCCCGATATCCCCACGGAATGCTTTCTTTTCGGTCAGGCGGCGGTACCCGAAAATCCGCTTATATTTCCAATCAAACAGGTTCGGCAGTGCCGACTTCTTGGGTACTTTTTCTAGCGAGGCGCCGCGTTCGCATCGGTTCCCCGACACGTGCCGCTCACCGTTCGAGAAAGTAGAAATGGTCATTTGACAGTGGTTTTGGCACAGCCTACAGGTCTTGCGAGTGGTCTGAACCTGGAATTTCTCCAAGTCTTGCAGGGTTGCCAAGGTGGATTCACCCTGACCGTCATCGCCTTGTTTCGCGATCAATGCCGCCCCATAGGCGCCCATCAAACCGGCAATATTGGGGCGCACCACTTCCCGCTTAGTTAGTAGTTCGAATGCCCGCAGCACCGCATCGTTAAGGAAGGTTCCCCCCTGGACAACTACCTTTTCCCCCAGCTCCTCGGGGGTTTTGAGTTTAATGACTTTATAGAGGGCGTTACGCACCACCGAATAAGACAGCCCCGCCGCAATATCTTTCGGGCTGGCGCCCTCTTTTTGTGCCTGTTTTACCGAGGAGTTCATAAACACGGTGCAGCGTGTGCCCAAATCCACCGGAGCTTTGGCAGCTACCGCATCCGCGGCAAAGCTTTGCACGCTGGTTCCCATAGTGGCCGCAAAGGTCTGTAAGAAAGATCCACAACCAGACGAACAAGCCTCGTTCACCGAGATAGAATCCACGGCTCCGGCGCGAATCTTCAGATACTTCATGTCTTGCCCGCCGATATCAATCACCGAAGACACCCCCGGCAGCAGGTCTTCCGCGGCGCGGAAATGCGCCATCGTTTCTACTTCACCTTGCTCGAGGTTGAGAGCGGTTTTCACCAGCCCCTCCCCATAACCGGTGGAGCAGGCGCGCCCAATATAGGCGCCCTCGGGCAGTTCGGTGCGAATACGCCGCACAATCTCCACCGCCGCGGAAACCGGGTCGCCCTCGTTAGAGGCATAGTGGGTGAATACGATCCGTTTATCCTGGTCAATCACGACTGCTTTAATAGTGGTGGATCCGGAATCTACCCCCAGGAAGCAACGCCCTCGCGCCTCGGATAACGGCACTTGCGGGATTACTTCTTTGTCGTGGCGGGCGCGGAACTTAGCCAATTCTTCTTCATTAGCAAATAGGGGGCGCATCCGCTGGGAATCAGTATCGATTTTCCCGGTGGTCAGGTTGGTTATTAACTGCTGCAGGGGGCGAGGCTCCCCTTTATCGGCGCTCAGCGCTGCCCCCAGCGCCACGTAAAGCTCGGCGTGCTCCGGGGTGAAGAAACTATCGGCTTTGGGGAGCAGCTCCTCATAAGCTTTGCGCAGATTGGGGAGGAAGTGCAGCGGCCCGCCCAGGAACATTACGTTTCCGCGAATCGGGCGTCCGCAGGCTAGCCCCGCAATAGTTTGGGTGGCGACTGCGGTAAAAATCGAGGCCGCGAGATCTTCGTGAGCCGCGCCCTCGTTAAGCAGGGGCTGCAGGTCGGTTTTCGCGAACACTCCGCAACGCGAGGCAATCGGATAAAGCTGATTGGCGCGCGCGGCAAGTTTGTCTAGCCCCGAGGCATCGGTGTGTAGCAAGGTAGCCATCTGGTCGATAAAAGCGCCAGTACCTCCGGCGCAGGTGCCGTTCATGCGCTGTTCCGGAGTGGGATGCAGATAGGTGATTTTGGCGTCTTCCCCGCCCAGTTCGATAATCACATCGGTTTGCGGGTGAGTATCGCCCACCGCTTTAGTACCGGCAATAACTTCTTGCACGAAAGGTACTTTCATCGCTCCGGCAACCGAAAGCCCCCCGGAACCGGTAACCGCGGCCTTTACGGTAATTCCCGGATACGCGGAGTTAATATCGCGCAACAAGCCCGCCAGTTCCCCGCGCACATCCGCGTGGTGGCGGCGATAGTCGGAAAAGACTACTTGCCTGCCCTCAAGTAGCACCGCTTTCACCGTGGTGGAACCGATGTCGATACCCAGTTTGAGCGTATGCGTACCCTCGCTTGCGGCAGAGCCGTCTCCACCCGCGATTTCTAAAGGGGCAGTTGTCTTACTCATAGCATCTCCCGGAGTCGTTATCACCACCTCAAGGTAAGCTGAAAACGCTAAATTCACAGGGTGTTGAAATTAGGATAAAACTATGAATGCAAAAACCAGAGAAAACCGCACCAAACAGCAGAAACGCTCTAGTAGACAAAAAAGAGCCAGCGGAGAAAGTATCGGTGACGATGAATTAAGCACCGGTGATTACGAAAAGGAAACGTTAGCTAATTCGCGCACTCGAGATTTAAAGCCGGGAACTAAGAAAGCCAAACCCCCATCCTCTGTCCAAAAAACAGCCAAACGTTCCCCTGGTCACGGGAGGGGGCCGCGAGGAGCACGCGGGAAAATGCGTGAACAGATCAAGCGAGTCGCCGAATCCCAGTTCATTGCCCGTGGCTATGACGGCACCACGATGCGTTCGATTGCTAAAGGAGCGGGTTGCGACCCCGCCATGGTCAGCTATTATTTTCGCTCCAAACAGCGACTATTTCGCGACTGTTTCGATCTCCCCCTAGATCCCTTAGAACAAATCCTGCAGTTATGGGAACCCGGACTTGAGGGGATAGCCGACCGTCTGCTTGATTTCGCCTTCACGCTCTACGAAGAACGCCTCACCAAAGATCGAATGAAAGCCCTGATGCGCGCCCTAATTACTGATTCCGAAACTACCCAACGTTTTCGCGCCTATATGAGCGACAATCTGTTAAAAGGGAGCGCGGAAGTGTTGAATGCTTTGCAAATAGCTTCCGGACAAGAGGCGAACGAGACATTGGAAACCAATTTCCACGCGCTCATCGAAATTCTAATGTCCATGATTTACGGGGTGGCCACTATGCGCTATATCGTCCAGTTAGAACCGGTAGCCTCCATGGAGCGTAGCGAATTACAAAACCGGCTGGCTCCGATCTTGCAAACCCAAATCGAGAACCTGGCGCACGAAGTCTTCCCTTCGCTAGTACCTGCCCCAGGTCAAAGCGAAAACGCAACCTCAACAGATGAGGAATAGCCCTCAGGCTTTCGACGGTTAAACTTTGCCTCCCCCGCAGTTAAAGAATCGTATTAGCCAGCAGCCAGCTAACTGACATGGCAGAATGCATTTTGCAGATTAACCTGGCTATCCTAAAGAGGTGATGCAAATACTCGCCTCTTCTCCCCTATTGACCCTGTTTTTAGTGATCGCCCTCGGCACCCTATTCGGTTCAATCCCGTTCGGACCGTTAAAGTTTGGAGCGGCCGGCGCCTTATTCGTAGGTCTCGCCGCAGGCGCCCTCGACCCGGCACTCGGGGAGAATCTTTCTCTGGTATCTGCCATTGGTCTGGCACTATTTGTCTACACTATCGGCTTAGCAGCAGGAGCTTCTTTCTTCCGCGACCTACGCAAACAAGCGCCCCTTTTGATTGGGGCAGTTGCGCTACTTGCCATATATGCCTTGATTGTGACCTTCGGCGGCAAAGCCTTGGGGCTTAGTTCCCCGCTACTGGGAGGATTGTTCGCCGGTTCGCTCACCACCACCCCCGCTCTAGCGGCCGCTACCGACGCTGCCGGAGGAAGCGCCCAGCCGGCAGTAGGATACGCGATCGCCTACCCGGTGGGGGTAATCGTGACCATGGTGGTAGTGACGGCACTCATGCGGATAAAACTTCCGGCGCAAAACGATCCCGATCCCGCTTCCGCTGCAGGGCTAGCTACCCAAACTATTCGGGTAGAAAACCCGATGCGCATCCAGGAAATACCGGGGATTGCCGAGGTCGTGGGATCTTCGGAAGGCGGGCTGCGGATTTCCTATCTGCTACGGGAAGGAATAATGCAAGTTGCCCACCCCGATGGGGAACTAAAAGCCGGCGATTTAGCGTTCCTGGTCGGCATTCCAGATGCGGTTAAAACTGCAGGGCAGGCGCTAGGAAAACCGATAGAAGAAGATATCTCTAATGACCGCACGGCGGTAAACTTTAGCCGCTTCACGGTATCAAATACCCGCCTAGTAGGCACCCCGGTCGCGAATCTGTTTTTGCCGGCTCGTTTCCAATCATTACTTACCCGGGTACGCCGCGACGATACCGATATGCTCGCTACCGCCGGAACCCGCCTGCAGCTGGGAGATCGGGTACTAGTGGTTTATCCGGTTGAACGCGAAGCGGATATCGCTAAAACTTTCGGGGATTCAGAACATAAAATCTCGGCCATCGATTACCTGCCATTCGGGCTCGGGATTGCCGCCGGAGTGGCACTAGGGTTAATCTCGATTCCCCTGGGCTCTCTTGGCTCACTCGCATTAGGAGCCGCGGCAGGTCCGCTGGTAGTGGGATTAATACTAGGGCGTATTGACCGGTTGGGGCCGTTGGTGTTCTCCCTCGCGCCCTCGGCAAATAATATGTTGCGGCAAATGGGGCTGGTGTTATTCCTGGCCGCTGTAGGTTTATCTTCTGGGCAAGCCTTTGCGGCCAAAGCTTTTTCCCTTACCGGAATAAAAATCGGGTTACTGGCCGCTGCCGGGATGGCACCAGTGCTGGTGGCATTCTGGTTACTCGGAAAATTCTTGGGGCTTTCTACTGCCCGGATGGCGGGAGCGATTGCCGGTTTCGTGGGGCAGCCGGCAATCCTCAGTCACGTACAGACCACCATCCCCGATGAGCGCTGCGAATCCGGGTATTCCGCGACCTTCGCCCTCGGAATTATTGCAAAAATCGTGCTAGTCCAAATCGTGATGGTGCTTTAGCTTAATGACCAGCATCAGCATAATTCATTTGTAACAGGTAAACTTCTTGCCGCAGTGCATCAGCCAAATCATCACTGAGAGTACCGTCTTCCCGTAGATCCTGAATACACCCCAGTTGCAGCCGCAAGGACTCTTCTTCTAAGTCATCGACTTGTGCCTGCAAATCATTACGATAAGAGCGCGAATCATTCTTCAAAACTTTAACTATCTCTTGGTGATCTTCCAGCAGATAGCTAGCAACTTGACGCTCCAAATCGTCGGTGGTGCTTTGACGGGCACGCAAATACTTGATGGCTTCCTCTTCCATTCGTAAACGCATCGCCCGCATCCCATTAGGATTCTCGATTACCGGGACAGAACCAGACCTTAACCGCATCTTCTTGAACCAGTCCCCTAAACGGTTACGCAGAAACTGACCAACACCACGCAAGCTTTTCCCAGGATGATGCGCGGTAGACTGCGAACCGTACAACAGTAAGGAGCGACGTAAAACTTTGCGCATAGCCGCTACTACCGTTTTATCTGCCTGCCCAGAATCCGCTATTTCATCGAGTAGACGCATCTGGTGACGAATAGTATCAATCCGAATCTCACGGAAAAGATTATGGGAATGAGAAGAATCCAAATCCTCATTTATTTGGCGGGTCAAACGCGTACAAACCACAGTGACCGCCAAAGGGGAACCAGGCGCGAATTCTTCCCGCAAAACCTTGATCACCTGTTTCTTTACCAGGGCACGTGCCTGATGAAGCACGGTATCATCAGGCATTTCCGGAGCGGGTGTAAGCAAGGGGGTCAAGAAATTAGCCATCAGCAAAGTCAATAGAATAACGCCGGAGGCGATAAAGATTAATTCGCCGCGGGCAGGAAAGTCTTTTCCTCCCGCCGTCACCAGGGGCAACGTGAAAGCAATCGATAAGGTAACTGCCCCTTTAGGTCCAGCTAAAGTTGTGACCAGGGCGTTTTGAATAAGTTTGAGAGTGCGAACCTTGCCGCCCGCAAAAACCTCTGTAAACTCTATTGAGGATTTGTCCCGTCGTTGCAAACGCAGGTAGTAGCGCCAATCGAAAAGCAAAACCCATACAAAACGTAAAACTACGCTTAGGGCAGTTATCGCAAAAACTAGCCCAATCAGGGATAACGGATTAGAGTTTTCACGCCAAGTATTGTTAAACACCCCCGGGATTTGCGTACCCAACATGATGAACACAATCCCGTTGAGAATAAACGCGACAACTTCCCAAACTGAACCGGACACCAAACGTACTCGAGCAGCAAAAGCACTCTTCCTCTGCGGAAGTAGAGTAACCAAAAGACCACCGGCAACTACCGCTAAAATCCCCGAAACGTGCAGCTCTTCGGCAATAATAAAGAAAACTAAAGGTGAGAGCAGTTCAAAAGTCACGTGGAAAACCGTGGACTCTAACCCAATGCCCCGCACCGCCTTTAGTATCAGCAAAGATATAATCCCCAGCAACACCCCGAGAGATAATCCCCCCAAAAACGAAAGCGCAAAAGCTCCAGCCGCATTGGTTAAAGAAAAAGCACCAGTGACGGCTGCCGCCACCGCGAACTGAAAAGAAACAATCCCGGAAGCATCATTAATCAGGGCTTCACCAGCTAGTAAAGTGCTTTGCCTCGAATTAAGTTTTACCGTTCCCGACAAGGCTCCCACTGCAACCGCATCGGTCGGACCCAACGCCGCCCCCAACGCAAAAGCCGCCGTAAGTGGGATTGACGGCTCTAAATAGTTCAAGACGAAACCCACAGCTAGACAGCTGCAAATGACTAAGCCAATCGCCAGATTGAGCACTGCCGAAAAATGCCGATAAAGCAATCGTTTAGAAACATTTCGGGATTCATCATAGAGTAAAGGAGCAATAAAGAGCACCAAAAATAGCTCGGGATCTAAACTAAATTCAAGAGGTCCGCTGATAAAAACTGCCATTAGCAAACCAATCCCGATTTGCACCAACGGCAGGGAGACTCGCGAAACCATCTGGTCAAGGACTGACGAAAGCAGCACAAAGCACAATACGATCACTACAAAGTGCAAAGTTTCCATTCTTTAGCGTCCCTAGTCTCTTATTTTCAGTTTTGATAAGTTCAGCCCCAGCACCAGCTAGATAACTCCTCTATGGATTCAAGAGGGCGCCAGTCGGGCTTTTCGTTGCCATCAGTTCCTGCACTCGCTACCACCAGGTAAACGAAGTAGCTGTCTAGCGAGCTATTGTGCGGTTACATCCTCAGGGTTAATTCTACCAGCTGGAGGAACACCCAGAATTTCGCTACAGGAACGCAAATCTTCATCCATTCGCGCGAGCAGTTTTTCGACGCTCTCTACTTTCAGCATGGGACGCAGATGAGCAATAAAATCTATTGCAACTGGTTCATCATAAAGATCAAGGTCAGCTCGCCCTAACACATGGGCTTCCACCGTAACCTTGTCCCCAGAAAACTGCGGATTAGTTCCTACCGAAATTGCGGCCGGCAGATGCTCCACCGCGTTAGTTCCCGGTACTGAACGGATCAATAAACCTGCATAGACCCCATCGGCTGGAATCGCTAACCCCTGGGTGTTCCCCAGGTTGGCGGTAGGAAATCCCAGCTGGCGTCCGCGGCGGAAACCTCGTTCCACGATTCCGCGCAGCCGGTAACTGCGCCCTAAAATCCGCCCCGCCCCTTCCACATCACCTTTAGCTAGACAAGCGCGCACCCGGGTTGAGGAATAGCGGCGCATGTCCTGGTCGGTAATATCGGCAACTTCGATAACTTGAAAATCTTGAGTCAGGCCCGCCTCACGCAAAGTCTCGATATTGCCCTGGTTCCCGCGGCCAAATTGCATATCTTCGCCGACCACGAGCTCTTTAACCTGCAGCCCCTGCACAAAATAGTGGTCAATGAACCACTGGGGACTTTGATTAGCTAAATCCCAGGTGTAGGGCACCACCCAGGTGGCGTCCAGTCCCAGCGCCGCCATCGCGTCGAGGCGATCAGGAAGTGGCTGAATCAAAAGCGTGGGGTTGTCCGGATGATGCAGGTGGGAGGGATGGGGATCAAAAGTAATGGCCACCGCTTTTAAACCCGCGCGCCGTGCCCGCTCTACTACGGTTTTTAAAATCCGGGTGTGTCCCTTATGCACCCCATCGAAAATCCCGATTGCTGCCACGGTACGCTGGCCTGTTTCCAGCATCGGGGAGTCGATCCAAATTTCCACGATCTACTTTTCGCTTTGCCGCACGCTCAGTTCCGGGCGTCCATTCGCCGGCACGCCCAGTTCCCCGGTGCGTTTTTCTTCCGCAGTCTTGCGACCTTTGCCTTTACCGCCACAGCCGCAACCACATCCGCAAGTACCTTTATTTTCTTCGCTCATGTTCCTCCTTTAGCTACTTTGTAAACTTAGTACAGAACGCCACTTGCCCTCCACTGGCGACGCCAATAGCGATATCTTTTGCCCCGGCTTTGGCAGGAACAAATATTCCGATTTGGCTTACTAACTTGCAGGACAGGTGCCGTATTCTTACTATCTGCCTTTCAACGATACCTATCCCCGAAGAGCCTAACAGGGACAAGAGAGTGCAACAAAGCATCTAGTACCCTGCTTTCCAGCGAACATCTGGATACAAGAACCTAGGACTATTACTCGGTGAATACCTCAGCAATTAACGGATTCTTCTCACAGTATTCGTCTAGTAACTTGCGGGCTACTAGCACCGAATCTACTAACGGGTGAGACGCGAACGCTCTCCATGCTTTAGTTTTATCCCCTTGTAAGGCGGCGTCGATAATTAGTTCTTCGCAGGCCTTAACCGAGGTTATTAGCCCTAGCTCTGCCCCGGTGACCGGCGCTACTTTCTGGGGGTGAATACCCTTTGCATCCACCAGGCAAGGCACTTCAACTACCGCCTCAGAATTTAATTCTGGAATCAGTAGATCTGTGTCTTCACAGTCAGCATTACCTATGTTAAGGATCATTCGGGATTGAGTCCCCACAGTGAGCGATTCCATGATTCCCAGAGCAACCTCTTGATACCCTCCCCCAGCTATATCCTCAGAGCGTCGCCCTGCGCGCTGGCTCGGATCACGAGATTCTGCCATATAGGTCGCTTCCCGTTCATCA
Source organism: uncultured Varibaculum sp. (assembly GCF_902489465.1). Classification (GTDB taxonomy): domain Bacteria; phylum Actinomycetota; class Actinomycetes; order Actinomycetales; family Actinomycetaceae; genus Varibaculum. The sequence goes on from NZ_CABTZZ010000029.1 coordinate 14,931, forward strand.
TGGTATTGGTTCCATATGTTCCAGGCATTTTCAGGGTTATCTAAAACGTCTTGATAGAATCCACGCTGTTGCTTATCCAAGAATTCTCCGCGAGTCTGAGGTTCTTTTTTGATACGCGCCAAGGATTCACGGTTCAAGTAGTAGTAAAAAAGATACTCATTGGGAAGCATCCCTAGGGCGCGTATCCAGTCTCCTCCTATGGTACGAGCCTCCTCCATATGGTCTAATAGGTCATCATCTGCAATTAATCCAGGAAGAAGATCTTCGCCGTTTTTCACCAGTGTACGCAGCCAACCGAGATGGTTTAAGCCTACATAGTCAAAGTCCACATCGTCTTGATTCACCCCTAGTGCCGCGCATGCTCTGCGCATTAGACCAATTGGAGTATCACAAATACCAACCACCCTGCGTCCGAGAACTTGTCGCATCGCCTGGGTAATAATCCCGGCTGGATTAGTAAAATTGATTGTCCAGCTGTTAGGAGCGACCTCTTTAATAATCTGAGCCAGCTGGACGGCAGCGGGAATGGTACGAAGCGCATAGGCATATCCACCCGCGCCGACAGTTTCTTGTCCGAGTACCCCATGACCTAGCCCGACCCGCTCGTCTGTGATACGTCCACAGGTACCCCCGATACGCATGGCAGAAAACACAAAATTGGCATCAGTTAGCGCTTCGGATAGGTTATAGCAAGCTGATACTCTCGGACTTGTTGGCCGGTTTAGAAAACCAGATCCGGTTAACACCGCCATAATCGCGTCCGTGCGAGAAGACTCTACGTCGTACAGCACAACTTCATTGACACGTAGTTTTGCTTTGGGATCTGCTAGAACCTCTATAACCTGGGGTACTCGAAAACCTCCACCCCCAATTATTACTAATTTCATGCAAAAATCACCTCTATTTTTTCGGACTGTTTGGGAAGACTAGCTCGGGGAGCCGTGGTGACTAATCCGGTCAAATTCTTCAGATACGTAACATCCAACAGGCCGGAACCTGGAAATTTATCAGCAGCTGCTAAAAGATACGTATTTACCGAGTGCTCCAAAATACCGCGCTTAACCGGAACTTCAATACCTGTAGAGTCCAATACCATTCCGTCTGGTCGCACTCCCGAAGTCCCCAGGAAGGCGTAATCAGCGGTAATCTGTGCCAGCGCATTTTCAGTAATGTTTCCAACCAGCGAGCAATAGGATCGACGTAGCACTCCCCCCAGTACAATTAGCTCAGTTTGAGAGGAGCCCCGCAGTTCATCTACTACCGCCAAGGAGGCGGTAATCACTACCAAATCTCGCCCTCGCAGCTCTCTAGCAAGCGCAGCACCAGTCGTACCAATATCTATAATTACCGTGGCGCGTTCAGGAATTATTTGTGAGGCAAGCCTTGCTATTCGTTGCTTTTCTTCCTGCGCATATGCTGCTACTTCGGCGAAAGGATTGGCATCTGACTCGATTACTCCCCCACGAACCCGCGTTAGCATCCCTTCCCGGTCTAGCAAAGACAAATCACGACGGATAGTAGAAGTTGAAACTTGAAGCGTTTGAGCTAGCTGATCAACTGTCATATCCCCGCTTTTCTTCACGATGCTAGCAATTTGCATCCGACGTTGATGTGGCAGCATGTCTTAATCTTATCCCACTTTCTTTCAGATTTACGCAAATTCACGCAACTTTTGTCATTTATTGTGCAATAATAGTCACATGCGTGATCTTTCGGAGTTCTTCCAGCAATACGATAGCGCTGCGGACGATACCTTAGTGATGCTATCGGGCCCGCTTTTTATGGATATAACTTTTTCGGGACTTAATTCTTTACCAACTTTAGGACAGGAGATTTGGTCAAAGTCCTTACAGTACAGCCCGGGAGGAATAGCCAATCAGGCCATCGCCTGCGCCCGTTTGGGAATGCGCACCGAAATATGCAGCTTTATCGGCGATGATTTCGTTGGTAAACTCTGCGAACACGAATTGACAAAGGCTAAGGTAGGGCTGACGTATTCCCAACATACGGCACAACAAAACCTAACCGTGGCTTTGCCTTACCAGGAAGAGCGTGCCCTAATAAGTTATGGCTCACCTTCCGTCCCTCCGCTCCCCTCTCTTACCACTCCACCAGATTTCGTGGCAATCGGTTTGAGCGATGTTAACACTAATCTTCCCTTGATACAGTCGTGGCGTAACAACGGAACCAAAGTAATTGCCGACATTGGTTGGCAAGATACCCAGAACCCGGAACTATGCACCCGAGTGGGAGACGTTGATATCTTCGTCCCTAATGCCGAAGAAGCTTGTCTTCTTAGCGGCTGCCCTAACCCGGCTCTGGCAGCCAAAAAGCTGGCTAGCGCGGGAACGGACGTACTGGTTACCTTGGGGAATGAAGGAGCTTATGCCCACCTGAGCAATGGCAATACTTTTAGTGTGCCTGCCCCCCAGGTCACCGTGAAAGACACCACCGGAGCTGGCGATACTTTTACTGCTGGACTTATCTGTGCTCTAAGCGCAAATCTGGATCTACTTCCGGCGACGATCCTCGCTACTCATGCTGCTAGTTTGCAAGCAAGTAGGGCAGGATCTTCCGTTGCCACACCCACTTTCCAAGAACTAAAAATCTTCTACCAAAAAATGACCCAATAATAAAATAGAAATTGAAAGGAAATGCAATGAAGCATTGGCAACGAACTGTAGCAATAACTGCCATGGCAGCACTCAGTATTGGAGCCCTTAGCGGCTGCGCTCCCCAAAAGAGTAGCGAATCTAGTGATCAGAAGACTACCGAAATAGTCACTGATATATCCAAGCTACCTGAGCAAACTTTGACAGTCTGGGATCAAGAAAGCCGCGGCGGACAAAATGAACAAATAGAAAAACTCAATAAAGAATTCCAAGAAAAGTATCCAAATATCAAAATTAAGCGAGTATCGAAATCATACGATGATCTGACTACTACACTTGCTCTTGCGCTATCGGGTGAAGACGGCCCGGACGTTGCGCAAACAGATAATGCCCGTTCAATGATGGGTAAGTTCGTTAGCGCAAAACAATTAGTCTCCCTAGAACCCTGGGCAAAAGCCTACGGATGGGATAAGAATTATTCCAAAGATATCTTGAACTACGCTCGATACTCTGCCGATGGCAAAGACTTCGGCACGGGAAATCTATACGGCCTGCCCCAGGTAGGAGAATCTGTCGGCATCTATTACGCACCCTCTGAACTTAAAAAATACGGTTTAGACACGCCCAAAACCTGGGAGGAATTCACCGAAGATTTACAGACCATTAAAGACAAGGGTGGTACTCCCCTCATGTTGGGCAACGTGGAACAATGGCCTGGAATTCATGTCTGGGGAGTTGTTCAAGGAGCCAGCGAAAACGCCGACACCATCCGCACCCTAGGATTTGGAAACCAAGGAACAAGCTGGAAGAGTGAAGGAAACAAAAAGGCTGCTGAAACTTTGGAGACCTGGGCAAAGAAAGGCTATTTCAACGAAGGATTCAACGGCTTAGATTATGACTCAGTTTGGCAGTCTTTCAGCAAAAAAGAGGGAGTATTCCTGATCGCAGGTTCCTGGCTAGCTCCTGACCTACAGGCTGCTATGAAAGACGATGTCAAGTTCATGCTTCCACCCATGAGCAAAAACATGGACAAGGTACAGACTACAGGCGGAACTGGTCTACCTTTCTCTATCTCTAGCAAGGCAAAAGATAAGAACGTGGCTGCTGCCTATATCGATTTCATTACCAACAAAGATGCTATGACGGTATTGGCGGAAACCGGTAACGTTCCCATCAATAACACTGCCAGTTATGTTGGCAACAAAACCGATGTTACCGCGGATGTTCTTACTGCTTTTGAGGAGCTAACCACCAAGGGAAATGTTCTTCCCTATATGAACTATGCCTCCCCCACTATGGATAAAGATCTAGGAGCAGCTTTACAAAGCCTGCTAGCTGGCGAAAGCAACCCGGATAAATTCATTGAAACTATGGAGGGGCACTACACCAAAGCCATACAACGCTAAATTCGTTTATTAGGCTCGGGAGCCGCGACTACCGGCTCCCGAGCTTGATATTCCTCTAGGAGATGATTTCCAGTGAAGCAATATCACCGGGAGAAAAGACGAGCGAGACGCAGAACAGGTCTGAGTGCCTGGGCACTTTTAGCTGCTCCGGTTATTCTCTATAGCCTTTTCATGCTCTACCCCATATTCCGGGTATTCGGGTTTTCTCTTTATGAATGGGATGGTCTTTCCGATCCACATTGGGCAGGTTTCGACAATTATCGCACCTTGTTTTCTAACCCCGTACTGCTATCTTCCTTTGCGCACGCGGTGGTATTAATTATCTTCTACGCCATAATCCCCTTGGCTCTTGGAATGGTACTAGCGGCTCTATTAATCCGAGCAAAAGCTCCAGGTACCGGTTTTTTTCGAACCGTTGTGTTCTTGCCACAAGTGATAGCTATGGTGGTTCTAGCCATAGCTTGGCGCCAACTCTATGCGCCAAACGGACTTATCAACTCCGCCTTACGCCTAATAGGCTTAGGGAGCATTACTCGCGGTTGGCTCGGTGATTTTAATACTGCTCTGATTGCTGTAGGTTTTATTGGCACCTGGGTATCCACTGGACTAGTTACAGTACTGCTAATGTCAGGGATGACGCGGATCCCAGAAGACTATTACGAGGCCGCCCGTATTGATGGCGCTGGCCCTATTCGCCAGTTCTTTTATATAACGCTTCCGGGAATACGCGCAGAAATCGTTGTGTCTCTAACGTTGACAATTATCGCAGCTTTAAAAACCTTCGACCTCGTGTACATCACAACTTCAGGCGGTCCAGGTTCTTCTACCTCTGTCCCCTCTTATGAGGTTTACAACCACGCCTTCCGGTTAGGAGAAGTAGGAGTAGCTTCTTCTCTAGCTGTTGTATTGACCCTTATTATTTTCTTGATCAACCTAGGTGTAAACCTTATTGGAGAGCGAGAATAACTATGCGTTCGACGAAACAAAGAGTAATCGCCTTAGCGTTGCTGTTGCTAGCAACCGTGTTGACCCTAACCCCCATCCTCTATGTCGTATACCTCGCTTTATCAGCCGAAAAAGTAGGAGATACTACCTGGTTCCATCCTGAGAACTTTGTAAGCGCCTGGCACCGCGGTCATTTCTCCGAATACATGTGGAATTCATTCCGTATTGCTGTCATAGTTGTTTTTATCGCATTAGTTCTGTCAATAATGAGTGGTTATGCCCTAGCCATTTTGAAACCTCGTGGGGAAAAAATCATCTTCTTTGTATTCCTACTAGGATTGATGATTCCTACAGAAGCCATTGTTTTGCCGTTATATTATGATTTTCGTTCGCTAGGATTGACCGATACCATTTGGGCGATCGCTTTGCCACAAATCGCGCAGTCGCTTGCTTTTGGAACTTTTTGGATGCGGGCATTCTTTCGAAACTTCAATCCGGGAATAATAGAGGCAGCACGCATCGACGGTGCTGGGAATCTACGTATCTTGCGTTCCATTCTGGTTCCTTTAGCAGTACCACCTTTAATTACGTTGGTCCTTCTTACCTTCATGTGGACTTGGAACGACTTCTTGATCCCCTTAATAATGTCACCGTCAGGACAAGTGATGACGGCTCCCCTGGGACTAGCGTTCTTCCAAGGACAGTACACACAAGGATCTACCCTTCTAGCAGCAGGTGCAGTCTGGGTAGCACTACCCATGGTAATTTTGTATTTCTGTCTCCAGCGGTTCTTCATATCCGGGATGACTGAAGGAGCAGTTAAGGGTTAATTTCTTACTCTTCTGCACATCGACAGCTATATAAAAGCTGCATGATCTAGTTAGGTTCCTCAGATCTCGAGATCTATCTAATCAACCGATGGATGCAGGTTGAGTACAGTGCGCCAAAAAGATCCGGCTTGTTGCGCCAAAAAGATTGGACTACCCGAAGAATCCGTTAAAGCATATATGTTTCCTGGTGAAGAGGTTTTCTCAAGATTAATACCAAGATCGTGCGCAAGCTGAGAGTCAATTCTCGGGCGCTGACCATAGCCTAAAGCGGTGATAACTTCGGGGGTTACCTGGCAACTGGGGAACAGATGCTGGCAGATGTCATCCAGGCTCACAATCGGCAGTTCCCCGCCTGCCGCTACCAGCTGCGATAACTCAGCCAGGCTATAGGCATTAAAAGGCACATCGGGACGGGCGACGCCGCTAACGCTAAAGGAGCCAACCTTAAGGCGCCGCAGCGCCACCAGATGCGCCCCTACTCCCAATTGGTTTCCCAGATCTCTTCCGAGGGCGCGAACGTAGGTACCCGCCGAGCAAGTAACTTGCAGGTCTTGGTAAACCACCGGTGTACCTGCCAGTTCACCCGCTTTAGGATCGCCAAGGCTAACCAGTTCATAGATAGTAATCGGGCGCGATTGCATCCGGACTTCTTCCCCGGCGCGTACCCGATCCGCCGCCCGTTTCCCCTGGATCTTCAGAGCAGAAAAAGCGCTCGGCACCTGCATTACCTGTCCGCGCCAAGAGGAAAGCGCAGTGTCTAAACTATCCAGATCCGCTAGAGTAGCTCCCCGGGTCGCGGTAATGGTACCTTCGACGTCCTCGCTATCGGTTTCTACCCCGAAGCAGACCCGGGTGACATAAGTTTTCCTTTGCCCCTGCAGATATTGCAAAAGTTTGGTTCCCCGCCCAATACCGGCAACTAATACTCCCGAGGCCGCCGGATCCAGGGTTCCGGCGTGTCCCACCTTGCGGGTTCCCGCCAAGCGGCGCAGGCGCGCCACTACATCATGACTGGTAACCCCCAAGGGTTTATCGACCGCAATTACGCCGGCAGGGGCAGTATTATCGGCACGCGGAACTTGCAGATCTGCGCCGGCGGGAGCAAAATCTGGAGCCTCATTAAGCGCGTCTAGCACTTGGGTTACTTAACTTTCTAAGTCGGGATCTTCTGGGAAATCTTTAGTCCCGTTATCCGGATATTCCGCAGACTCGGCGGTTGCCTCTCCCGCAGCTGCGTCCTCATCCGCGAGCGTGAACTCCGTGAAAGTAGGCACGGGCGATTCCGGTTCGTAAACCTTCTTCTGCCGCGGCTTGCGATAAGGGTCAGCTTCCCCGGCATAGGATGCCGCCTGTGAAGTTCCCCGCAGCTGCTGGTCAGATTGCAAGGCACTAGCCAGTTTCTCCTCGAAACTGGCGGCTTGTTCGGGCAGAGCATCTAGCGCGAACTCAATAGTGGGGGTAAGACGAATTCCCAGTGCCTTACCTACCTCCGAGCGGATCAAGCCCTTCGCACTATTTAACGCGCGCGCAGTTTTCTTACGGTCGTCCTCGTCTCCGAAAACCGTATAAAAAACGGTGGCATGTTGCAGATCCCCGGTGACTTTACAATCCGTGATGGTAGTGAAACCGATACGTGGATCTTTGATGCGCCGCTCTAAAAGCCGCGCCACCGTATTTTGGATCCGCTCTTCTACTTTGCGTCTCCGAGCCTGATCAGCCATGAAAACTCCTTTACCTAATGCGGTTTTCCGGACGCCCAATCAGGGGCGTCCGGAAAACCAACCAGTAATGCTAATCGCGCGGTTTCTCCACCATTTCCCAGGTTTCGATTTGATCTCCGACCTTGATTTCTTTAAATCCGAGCGAAATACCGCATTCGAAGCCCTCGCGAACTTCAGTGACATCGTCTTTCTCGCGCCGCAAAGAAGAAATCTGCAGTTCCGGTTCAACTACCACGCCGTCACGCACCAAACGAGCTTTCGCGCCGCGCTTGATCAGACCCTCACGCACCACCGAACCAGCGATATTACCGAACTTGGAAGAACGGAACACTTGCAAGATTTCTGCCATACCCATCTGCTTTTCTTCATAAATGGGTTTGAGCATACCTTTCATCGCGCTCTCGACATCTTCAATCGCCTGATAGATGACGTTGTAGAATCGCATATCTACGCCTTCAGAATCGGCGTATTCGGCCACGCGCTGCGCCGGACGAACGTTGAAGCCGATAACCACCGCGTTGTCCACACTGGCCAGGTTGATATCGTTTTGGGTGATCGCGCCGACGCCACGGTGAATAATCCGCAACTGTACTTCCTCGCCCACATCGATCTTGAGCAGTGAGTCTTCCAAAGCTTCGACCGCGCCAGAGACGTCGCCCTTCAAAATCAGGTTCAAAGTATCTACCTTGCCCTGTTCCAAAGCAGCGTTGAAATCTTCCAGCGAAATCCGCTTGCGGCGTTTGCCCAGTTGGGCAGCACGTTGCTGCGCCTGACGTTTATCGGCAATCTGGCGGGCAGTACGTTCATCTTCGGCTACCAACAGGGAGTCACCTGCTCCCGGGACGCTGGTAAGTCCCAGTACCGCCGTGGGGAAGGAGGGGCCGGCTTCCTCAACTTGGTTACCGTATTCGTCGAGCATGGCGCGCACACGGCCATGAGACGAACCCACCACGATCGAGTCGCCCACGCGTAAAGTACCGCGCTGTACCAAAATGGTGGCCACGGCGCCGCGTCCTTTATCTAGGCGAGTTTCGATCGCTACCCCGCGTGCCGCCGCATCCGGATTAGCTTTCAGTTCCAAAGCAGCATCTGCAGTCAGCAACACCGCTTCGAGCAATTCATGGATGCCTTTACGCTGTTTAGCTGAGACATCAACGAACATTACGTCGCCGCCGTATTCCTCAGACACTAAGCCGTATTCGGTCAGTTGACCCCGGACTTTATCCGGGTTGGCTTCCGGCTTATCAACCTTGTTGACTGCGACCACAATCGGCACCTTAGCCGCCTGGGCGTGGTTGATCGCCTCCACTGTCTGGGGCATTACCCCGTCATCAGCGGCGACTACCAAAATCGCGATATCGGTAACCTCCGCCCCGCGTGCACGCATAGCGGTGAACGCTTCGTGACCGGGGGTGTCGATAAAGGTAATCGCGCGGCGAGTATCGTCCATATCAATGTTTACCTGGTAAGCACCAATATGCTGGGTGATTCCGCCGTGCTCTCCACCCACCACGTCAGTATCGCGAATCGCATCCAAAAGCTTGGTTTTACCGTGGTCAACGTGACCCATA
>NZ_CABTZZ010000030.1 GCF_902489465.1 uncultured Varibaculum sp.
TGCGGATCAAAGCTCAACTTCGGATCTTTCTTGAGCGCATCCTTAAACCCGTCCAGTTGGGCGGCAATAGCCTTGGAGTAATCCTTAACCTCGGGTTTACCACAGTCCTGGAAGGGCTTACCAGTAGCTTTATCCATCAAGGTTGCCTGCAAAGTGTATTCCTTGCCCGCAGCAAGCTCACGATAGGTAACGACATCTTTAATGGTCACCATACCGGTTAGAGGCAAGAACTTGTCCCCATCGGCCTTATCGGTGGCGGTGGTGTGGATACCAGGCTGATCGGGAACGTAAGACTCATTCGGGTCTAGCTCGCTAGTGCGTAGCGGTTCTACCCTGTCATCACCTGCAAACTCGGACACGAACACTAGAGTGCCACGGCAGTCAATATCTTGGATATGCTCGCCGGGAGCCTCCGGGAAGTAGTCAGCAATCCTGTAATCCCCGTTCTTAGCGGGAATATTCCAGGACTTGACGGGGGTCATGCCCTTAGTTACGCCTTCAGCGAGTTTGGTCTTGGAAGGTACGCAATATAGGTGCTGGTCAATAGTCTTGTGATCGGCCTTGATAGCCCCGTAACCAGCAAAAGTGGGGTGGTTAGACGGGAATCCATCAACCTTTACCCAGTCATTAAGGAAGAACTTAGCATCCGATCCAGAATGTACCTTAATCACATTATTCTTCGAGGAAATCTTCCCAACAATACGTTTTACCTGGGTTTCCCCGGCTACGGTGTAGCCGTCAGTCCAGTTAGCGTGAATCAAGTCAGGAGTTTTCTGGCTCTTTTTATCTACTGACCATACCCAGGTGTAAAAGCCGGGCTTATCAGCCTTAACGGTCGCGGTCTGCTCGCCAGGCGCGGTGAACTTCAAGCTAGTAGTAGCCACGGGCTTCGCCCCGGCAGGTACCGCTTGAGCTTTAGAGGGCAGAGTTTCACCCATGAAATAGACTGCGCCTTTATAAGTCACCTCAGTATTCTTAACCCATTCCGGGTTAGCGTACTTCGGGTCAGCAAAAGCCTTAAGAGTATCAGTGATCTCACCCTTGTTAGAAGCTACCGAAGGCTCAGTTACTTTAGAGGTGGCAATTGGCTGAAAATCATAAATTACTTTCCATTCCCCACCAGGAACAGTCTTGTGGCTCGGATCCGCACGGTTAGCAATCATGCGTTGTTTCCCGGCTGGACCGGTCAACTTAGTTAAAGCATCCTTATAAGTATATTTCACTGTGAAGGATACTTTTCCGTTTCCGGTAGAACGCCAGTTAACCGTAATCGGCTTATTGGCAGTTTTACCCGAAAGAGTATTTTTACCGCTCGCAGTAAAAACTGCCGGCCCCTTAAGAGTCAGCGTGTAAGGAATACCAGCAATATTCTTTCCGGCCACATTCTTAATTCCGATGTTATTGATGGTGCCCTCGCGTTTTCCCTCACCAGTATGAGAGGTGGAAGTGTAAGAGTGTACCCCGGAGGCTTTAGCTTCTTGAACATACTTGCGGGCAAGATTAGCAGCGGCAGGATGGTTAGCTATTAGCCAACCCCATACCCGGTAAATTTCCGCTTTTGCCGCTGCCGAGGATTTATTTATTTCCAGGTTAAAATGGATAATCATCGAGATAGCGGCGCGCGAGTCCGCAGTATTTACATTCTCGTACTTATCGAGAATCCATGCTACTTGCGCAACGTTGGTGAGGTCGACATCGCCTCCACCGTAGTTAGTCATCGCGCCCGCTCCGGTGAGGGTTTCCTTGGTCACCGTCTGTCCGGGGGCAATAGCCATCGGCCCCATTTCGATACACCAGGCGAGTTTGCCATCTCCGGTTACCGATTGGTGCGCACCTAACCAGTGTTTGATAGAGGCGCTCGTCGTGGATGGGACAAGATAGCCAGGCCCCGTTTTTACGGCATGGGCTGGTGCCGGACTCGTTAAGGGTATTACTAACCCTACAATTAGGGCTAGAAGCGCTAGGATTGCGCTTCGTTGTTTGGTACCAGTGTTCACTGTTACTCCTTCTATCTACTTATAGATTCCAGGGATCGTGGCAAGGCACTGATCCTTACTGGCGTTGTGCCCCCGACCGGTTGGGTCGGGGGCACAGGTTTTTGTATCAATAAGGAGTTAGTGGAAACCCAGCACGTTCCCGTATATATAAAGAAGCACTGGCAAATAAAAGGGAGCCAGGGCGCAAGTAATACGCCCTGGCTCCCTAGATAAGAACTACTTATTAAATGCTATTACCAGGTATTGCCAAACTCATCGCCTCCGCCGGTGATGTTTCCATCCTGATCCAGATCGTTTTTATCAAAAGATTTTTCGTAGGGTTTTAGTTTGTATCCGCCTCCGTTGTTACCGCTGTGGGTTTTGGGTTGTGGTGCCGGTTTTGCGGGTGCCTGGTATTTGTGGGCAGGGCGTTGTGGTGCGCGCCGAGCGGGTGCGGGTGCGGCAGGTCTTTGTACTTGCTGCACTGCTGTTTTATTCCCGCTATTGGTGGCGGGTTGTTGTTGCGCTGCCGGTGCTTTTTCTTTAGTGGCTTTTTCAGTTTTAACGCTTTGGCTGCTGGTTACGGCAGGTTTTTTGGGTTCAGACTTTTTAGAGTCTTGCCCGCCGCAGCCGGTAAGGCTAATAGCAATAGGAATAGTGATAAGCGCAGCCAGGATGCGCCTTGTGGTCTTGGTTTTCATTGTTTTCATCCTTTATCTACTTGGTTGGGTCAGAGTTTATGGGGCCGGGAGGAATACTACCGGGGGGTAGCTGCTCATACACTTGACCATTGTTATGTTCTAATTCTACTTGTTTTGTTTGGGTTTTGATAGCGGTTTCAATCCATTTTGCCCAGGATAACTGGTGGATTGGCAGGGTTTGTAACCAAGCCTGCCTTGCCCGTCCTACGATTTCCGTATCGAGGCGCACCGTGATCTTAGTTTGCCGGTTAGTTGGCTTGGCTGCCGGTTCTGCTTGCCCCGTTTCGGGTGTCTGCCCGGGTTTAGCGGGGGTTAGTCCAGCGAGTTTAGATCGCCTGGGCGCGTTATTCATGGTTTTCTCCTTTCACTTGTTGATATATTTCTTGATATTTTTCTTGCAGGTCTGCCGTGTTTGCTGCCCACTGGTCGAGCCCTGATCCGCACTCTACGCAGTCGGATATGACAGCCCGTTTAGGTATTGGGGGTTGCAGGATTCTAAACCCGCCTTGTGTGGATGCTGCCCGCAGCGCGTCCACCCAATAGGTTCCGGCGCGGGTTCGAGCTTCGTGCTGGTTAATCAGCACTCCCGCAAGTTCTAGGCCAGGGTTTTGGGTTTCCCGTACCGCGTTCATGGTTTCTAGTAGGCTGGCCAGCCCGTTAGTAGACCATTGCTTTGAGTGCGTCACGATAAGGGCTGTACCGGCTGCTACTAGCGCATTTATCAGCAGGGAGTCTAGGGATGGCGGGCAGTCAATAAGACACAGGTCGTACTGGTCGCGAACGCTATCTAGGGCTTTGCGTAGCCGGTTTTCACCTCCGATCCTGGATAGCAGGATTTCATCTCTGACTACTCCTAGCGCATCCCCGACTGTGGGCACCAGGTCAGCACCTTCCCAGATAGTGTGGGTGATCACCTCGGGTAAGGTTTGCGGGGTGCGGGTAGAAAGCGCGTCTGCAAGCCCGATAGCATCCTCAGCCAATAAGTCCGGCGTGAGGGCACTGGTTAGGTTTCCTTGCGGATCACAATCAACCACTAACACTCTTGTGCCAGCTAAAATAGCTGTGCGGGTCAGGTGGAAAGTGGTAGTAGATTTACCGACTCCACCCTTCTGGTTACATATAGCGACAGTAATCATTTATTTTTCCTTGATTTGTGGTTTTGGGTTTTCTCGATTTTCGCCAAAATCTCGCCTAGCTCCTGGATGACCTGGTGGTGACCTATCGCCCAGCCTTCCAACCTGTAAGCAGCATCTAGCAGGTCGCTTAATTTTTCTGTGCTCTCGTCAAACTCACGGGGAAAATCTTCGAGAACATTTTTTAGTTCGCATAAGTCGAATCCGACTTCGTCAATACAACTAATGATCTCGTTTTGATAGCTTTCGATAGTCCAAAGTTGGTCACACGCATCATCTATCATTTTTTTCTCGCGTGTCATTTTCTTAGTAGTCATTTCCTGGTTTCCTCCTTGGTGATGGTTTGGATATTGCGATTAATTTTCGTGCAGCGTTTACTAGGCGTGCCTCAGCTACGAATCTTTCTTTCATTTCTGCCCTGGCGGGGTTATTTGTTAGCGCTTGTTTTAGCAGGTTGGCTGATATTTCCCAACCGGGTTTATTCTCTGCTTGGCCTGCCTTCGCGTGGGTTAAGGCTTGGTATAGTGCGCAGGCGGCTTGAGCCTTTTTCTGTCGGGTTGTACCCGATAGCCAAGCGGTGATTTGGGTTTGAATATCGTCATGGGTTTTATCGTCTATTTGGATCATTTAATTACCTCTTTCAATAGTTGGTCGGCCTGTAAGGGCGCAGCGGTTAGGGCTTTGAGTGCTTCTACCTGGTCTGCTTGAGAAACATGGATATACCTGGCGGTAGTGTTCGCTGACTCATGTCGCATGAGAGTCTGGATCACAAACATCGAGGTGCCAGTTTGTAATAGCTGGGTAGCGAAGTAGTGGCGTAGCTGGTGCGCGGTCGCGTTTACCCCGGCACGGCGCATATTGGTTGAGATACACCTTGACACAGCGCGAGAGTTTTGCGGCTGGCCAGGATGATCGGGGTGGTGAAAAAAATATCCGTTGCCTAGATGGATTTTCGCTCGCTCTAGCAGCATGGGGTGTAGCGGCAAAGTAACTGTCTTATTTCCTTTTCCGTGGATCGTGATTAGCCCGTCAGCGAAATTGAATTGGTTCTCGTGCAACCTAGCGATTTCTGCCACCCGTAATCCGGCGTAGGCCGCGAAAAGAATTTTTGAGCGGGTATCGGTGCGCAGCGGCCAGTCGAGTATCTGCTTTAACTGATTAGGGGTTATCGCCTCCGGGCGTTTGATTGGTTCCTTCGGGCGTTTAATCTGGTCAGTGGGCGGATCGAGCCTGAACTTGATTCGTTTAAGATGCGCATAGAAAGCGTAAAGATGGGTGAAGTAGCAGGCTTTAGTGCCCTGATCTTCAAACCCGGCAAGCCATTGGACTATAACTTGCGGGGTAGCGGTTTCCACTAAGGTTCCAGTTTGCCGTTCAAATTGGTTTAACAGCCTTACACGTTCTTTTACCGTGCGGCTAGAAAGCCCTTCGGCCTTCATGGTTACTCCCCACTCGTAAATCATTTTTTCGCTCATTTGATAAAGCCCTTTCTGTATCGGCTGGCGCATCCGAACGTAGATGCAGCAGCAATAACCAGAATGAACAGCAATACCAGCGTTAATGGCGTAGCTGACGCTGCGGGCGTGGCGGGTGTAGCCAGGGTGGCTGGCAACTGGGACAAAAAAATGTGACCTTTTGAGAGTAGTTCAACAGTAAACCCGGCTTTAACAGCTAATACGTGCAGGTACTTGGGATCAGAAGGTTGCAGGTTCGAATCCTGTCGAGCGCGCCAAACCCCGTCCTCGTTGTGATCCAGCGGTGACGGGGTTTTTCCAATTTCCTTCCGCCTAACTGTGATTAGTGGGTGGTTATCTGGGATATTAAGGGCTAATGCCCGAATGGGCATTAGCCCCAAAGATTCCGCAACCCCCCAGGTGAACGATCCTTGCAATAAATGGGTGGCTAATGGGAAAGCAGAGCCTAATGCAACTTGGATTAAACCCGATGATACTGAGCAGGTCACTTGGGAAATCAATCAAGCAAAAGAGCTAATAGCTAAAACTAAAGACGGATATGTTTTCGAAAGTAACACGAGTGCCCACAACTTTGGGGTAGCGCAGGACTCGGGCGACTTCTGCTGGGAGGATTTGTGTCCAGCTGAGACTGTTCCCGATAAAGACGTCTATACTCCGCAAGCCGATCCAATCACGGTTAAAAAGGGTGAGAAGCTGCCGGAACTGAGTAAGGTAATTACGTTTAAAGGGAAGGCACCAACTGATTTAACTAAAGTCAAGTATGCGTGGAAAGGTAATGTGCCCAGTACCGAGGAGGCAGGAGAGCTTTCGGCAGTAGTGACCGTTACTTATTAAGATGGCAGCAGTGAAGAAATCACGGTGAAAGTAATAGTAAAGGCTGATGCGCAACCAGGTACCGATCCTACTGAACCCGGCACGAAACCAGGTGAAGATATGCCTGGAACCACCCCTAACCCTGGTACCGGTAAACCGGAAACTAAACCTGGGGGTGAGGGTGCTTCCTCGCCTAAACCGGGTCAGAGCGCTCCGGCAACGGCAGAGAAGAAACCGGCATTATCTAATACCGGTTCTGTGGGGCTGGCCGCGTTAGTGCTTCTCGCTTCCCTCAGCACCGCTGGCGCGTTATTGCTTAGCCGTAGATGCAAATCTGCGCACACGCGGTAAGCAGCTGCGCTACGGGATTGGGGAGTTCATTCCTCAGGTGAAAGGTGAATTCCCCAATCTGAGTGGTTTTGGGTTGGGTCTATGGTGTCTAGGTAGTCAATAACTTGCTGTTTCGCGTCAGCTATTTTTTCGACCTGAGTGTACTGGTCAGGTGCTATTTTTAATTCCCAGCCGTTCTCCCATGGAGTTGCCTTAACGGAGATTTTCATTTTGCTCCTTGCTGTTGCTTTATGAGCGCTCCTTGTCACTCCCGGCGATAGTTGTTTGGTTCTGACGATTACCGATTTTATCTGACCTTTCGTCCAGGCCTCGTGATCTTCATTACTTGGTCGCAATCCAGCGGTGACGGGATTTTTCCAATTGTTAACGCGCCTTTCTAGTCAGGTTAGATTAATAAAAACACTAGAAATATACTAGTAAATCTCTTGTGGATTTATTTATGTATTCTTAGAATAGTTTAGAGAAAGGGGTGGATGCAGATGGCTACTAACACCGTTAACGTCAATTTCAAACTAAAGGCAGACGATAAACGTTTGATGGAAAGCGCTTGCCGGGAACTTGGGCTTTCAATGAGTGCAGCGTTCACGATTTTTGCTAAAAAAGTTGGTCGTGAGCGCCGGATACCGTTCGAGGTTTCGGCTGACCCCTTTTACTCTGAAGAGAATCTTTCCCGTCTCAAGAAGGCGATTGACGAGGTCGAAGCCGGCAGAAAACAGCTGATCCCGCATGATTTGATTGAAGAATAAAATCATGCAAATTGTTTGGAGCGAGGAGGGCTGGGAGGATTACCTTACCTGGCAGACTCGCGACAAAAAGACGTTACGTCGGATAAATTGACTTATCACGGATATTAAACGTAACGGATACGACTCCATTGGAAAGCCGGAACCGCTTAAGGGTGATTTATCGGGTTACTGGAGTGCCCGCATTGATGACAAAAATAGAATCGTATTCAGAATCAATAATTCTCAACTAGAAATTTGGCAATGCGGTTCCCATTACCGCGATAAATAGGAGGGGTAATACCCAAATAGGATTTCTGGATTAAAGAAATGCCGGGGGACAGCCCCCGGCTCCTGGAAGCCCTTCCTAGGAAAGACCACTTTCATTATCAGTTAACTGTACTGGTATTTTCAAGTGAACGGCGTATCTTACGTATATTGGGCGCGCTAAACCCCGTCCTGGTCGCGATACTGTTGTGACAGGGGTCTCGCAATTGTTAATGCACCTTCCAAGTCAGGTTAGATCAATAAAAACACCCGAAGTATACAAGTAAATCGTTTATTTTTTGTTCTTAGATTGCTTTGGTGAAAGGGGTGGATACAGATGGCAACCAATACCTTTAACGTCAGTTTCGAACATCGTCTAGCAAGTCTTTCTCCCAACTAAGTTCTGCTAATCCTACAATAAAATACCTGGTAAATGATATAATGAAAGGTAGCTTTGGTCGGTGCAAAAGGTGGGAAAATGCAATTATCTAGACGGGAAAATGTGGAAAGGGCAATCCACTCGGCGAAGCTTTCGGGTGGTACTCTTTCTCCACAGTTTCTATGCGATGCAAACAGGTACGTTGACGGCTCCCTGAGCCTAGACGAAATGCTGCAACGCGCATTGAATCGCAACCGAGGCTCTGCGGGCGCGAACAACTCAGCTGAGCATCCATGCTCGCAAACGCCCTAGGACGCAAGAACGCAATTCCTCCTCAACCTAAGTAGCGCCCCGCTCCCACCTTTGAACTAGCTAGCTTGAGGAGCTGGTTCCCGGAAATCCCTACTTGCCAAGAATCTCGGATAAACGAATTTTTACTGCTTCATCGGCACTGAGGGATTGTTCTGCCACCTGGCGGACTAGGTCGCGGGTTCTAGGGTCAGTTACCGGCATATCGGCAAGATTCATCGCAACGTCAGCAAATGCAATCGCAGCTTCTGCCGGGTTAGAGCAGTTCGCGACCTCAACGTACGGGGTTAGCTGATCTTCCTGACCGGATTCCGGCTGGGCTCTCTGTCTTGTGGATGCATTTTTTGATACCTAAATCTCTAATCTCTGGCTAGGGCGTTGGTGGTTTACATCTATCACTTGGTTGGGTTCGCTGCCCCTCTTTTCATAATCCGATTCTTAGTGCGTTCGACCAATTCGTCAGCGTTTATAGTTCCCTTAATATATTCGTTGGCAGCATCCAAGAAATCAGAAGATACTGTCTGATCTTCAAGCTCGGCGGAATGGATGGCTCTGGTAACATTTCCGCGTCTGGTTAGTTGCATGACTTATCTCCATTCCCCGATGAATGCTGCAAACTAATTATAGTCCCTACCAGAGGTTACTGTTAATTCTACGTGTATTTACTCTTAGTGTGAGGGCGGAAAAGGCTGATCCCCGAGCAGCAACCCTAACGAACCCCGCTGAAGTGGGATAGGGGCCAGACGATCAGCATGGCTTTGCCGACGACCTGATCTTCGGAGACGGTGCCGATGGCTTTGGTGCGGGAATCTAGGGAAATGGAGCGGTGATCACCCAGCACGAAGTAGCGGTGTTCGGGAACTTGGTAAGGGAATTTAATATCGGTTTTCCCGATTTTGCTGCCTTTGACATAGTTTTCACGCAAGGGTTTCTTATTGACCACGATGGTGCCATCCTCGCGCATATCTATCCAGTCACCGGGTTGCCCGATTACCCGTTTCAGTAGCACTTTGTTGTTGTAGTAAAAAGCGATAATGTCTCCGCTTTGGAAGCTGGAGTGGCGACTGGCGACCACCAAATCCCCATCTCGCAGGGTAGGGGTCATGGATTCGCCCCGGATCTGCAGTACCGACATAAAGAAAGTTGCGACCAGAATCCCGACTGCGCTTACGACTATGATCACTTCCGCTATCCGCACCAGCAACCGAAAAACCGGGCGGGCGCGAATCTTCTCCCACTGGCTCTTAGCGGTTTGAGTAAGGTTCGCTATTTTTTCTTTCTGACGCTGACGGTTATCGGTAACTTCCTCTGCTAACTGCGGGGAAGTACCCTCTGCTTGCCGAGGACGAATGGGGGTGGCTAACCCCTTTTTCTCAGGGTTTTCCGGGCTTTGGCTCAAAGCAGGAAAGTCTGCAGCGGGTTGCGGGTGGCGATCTTCCTTAAGAGCGCGACGCGGCTCGAAATGCCTAGATTTAACCAGGGACTTGGTGCTTTGCTTTGGCTCTCCGGGATTCTCGGTTGGGATTTTTAGGTAGGAGGAGACCGGGTTGCTGGTCTCGCTACGTTTGCGGCGTTCAGATCGTTTTGGCAGGCCAGAAGCGGGTTGAAAATCGCCCATTAAATACCTCCGCTTGCTTCGCTGCCTCTTAGTGTACTTTAGCGCTTGTTTCTATAATGCTATGGCATCATTACTGCTGTCCCTTCTAAGATCCCCTAAAACCTAAACATTTCAGGCTGCTGAGGGCAGGAATTTCTTAGTTTACAGCCCGACAGTTAGTCGCGAGAGCTGATTCGTTTTCCGCAAAGTCGCGCGGTTTCGGGAAGCTAGCAAATGGGGCTTCGGTTCCCATGCGAAGACAATATTAAACTGATACCATATTCATGTTGCTTTAATTTAAGAGGGTTAATGCAGCTGTGTCCCTGTTTGAGATTTTTAAGTGCTGAAAGCACGGGAAGTGAGGAATAATGGGCACTCCTATTCGAAATTATTCACGTGGGGGGGGGTTCAGTAGACTTTTTGCTGGCCTCTTCCTAGCGTTGGGATTGGTCGCAGCACTGTCGCTGTCCTTTGCCCAGTTAGCGTCGGCATCTCCGCTGCGTCCTGCCGGCAAAAACCTTGATAAGACCTGCGCCCCGGAAATTACTATTACCGCGCAAGAAAGCGATCATACTTACGGTGCTTACCAGCTATTTAATGGTAATGTTTCCGACGGAAAACTAACCGATATTAGCTGGGGAAGCGGCATTGATTCTGATGCCCTACTGGCTGAGTTGAAAAACGGCAGCATTGACGAGCTGAAGGATGTAACTAGCGCTCCGCAATTGGCAGAGAAACTATCGAAGCTGGAAAGCTCCAAGGTTATCGAGTTCTCCAAGATTGCCACGAAGCATGTTACGGGGACTGCAAAAACCTTTACCAAATCGGGTGAGGCGGCTCCTTACTCCTACAAGGCAACCTTGGGCGAAGCCGATCACGGCTACTACCTGGTGAAAGATACCGACGAGAAAGCTGCAGCGCTTACTTCTCCGATTCTGAAGGTTGCGGGTTGTACTGTCACCGTTGAGGCCAAGGGCTCGGTTCCTACTTCTACTAAGAAGATTAAAGAAGACTCTACTGGGGAATGGGGCGATACCGCTGATCTCGATGTGGGACAGGAAGCCCCCTTCAAACTGACCGGTACTATGCCCAGCAACATTGCGGACTTCACTACCTATAAATATGGTTTTAAAGACTTCATTTCTAAGGGCTTTACTTTGCCCGAGGGCTTTGCCGCTAAAGATCTCACCGTAAAAATCGGGGATAAAGAAATAACTCCGGATACGGTAAATGTAACTGCTATCACCGATGATACCCACGGCGCTGAATACAACGGCGGCAAGCAGATCGAAATTATGTTTACCGATCTGAAAGCCACTGCGAAAGCCGCGGGCGTTGAGCTAACCGCAGACTCGGAAGTTACCGTGGAATACTCCGCGACGGTAAATGATCAGGCCGTGATTGGTGGGGCGGGTAACCCCAACAAGTCCTTGGTTGTTTATCAAAAGGACGTTAACGATGGTGACGGATTGGGAGAGACCCCGGAAGACGAAGTTTGGGCCTTCACCTACCAGCTGGATACCACCAAGGTTGACTCTGCGGATCCCGAAACCAAACTAAAGGATGCACAGTTCCGTCTGTACAACTCCGACAAGTCCAAGAGCGCCAAGATTGAAAATGGCAAAATCAGCGCCTGGGTTGACGGCGACGCGGGCACGGTAATCACCACCCCCGAAGGTGGCATCTTCAATATCGCTGGTCTGGATGCCGACACCTACTACTTGAAAGAGATCAAGGCGCCTGCAGGCTACAACCTGCCGACAGGGGACGATGCCTACTTCAAGTTCGTTATCGCGGCCAGCCTGACTGTGGGCGATGATGGTAAAGGCAAGATTGAGTCCCTGACCATCACCCCCGGTAAAGCACAGGCCGCCGATGGCGATATTCCCACCGGTAAAGTCTCGATGAACATTGAAAACACCTCCGGTTCTACTCTGCCTGAAACTGGTGGTATCGGTACTGTCATCTTTACGGTAGTTGGTTTGCTAGTAATGGCCGGCGCGGCAGGCGGATTCGTCTGGCGGCGCAAGCAAAACAGCTAAATAGCATAACCATCCGATCATGAAGGCAAGCATGGTCGCGTGACCAGAGAATCTTTTCTCTGGTCACGCGACCAGCGCCAATTCCATTTTTTAGTGCGTAACGCATTCAAGGCTCCTCGGCAGGGTTAGGAAAGGAACAATAAGTGCAACCGCTTCCGGTAGATCAGCAAGTGGCTTCGGCCGCTGATGACCTGGATCAGCGGCACCTAAAATCCGATTCTGACCCACAGCAACAGAACCTGGATGGTCAGAGAACTTCGAGCCGCCAGGACTCGGCCTCCGCATCTGGCCAAGCAACCGATGCGCCGGGCGCTAAGCGGTCAAGAATCCCCGATCTTGCCTTCATAGCAGTATTCGTGGGCGGCATGTTGGTGTTCTTTTACCCCACTATCAGTAATTACTGGAACACCCTGCAACAAGGCCGCGCAATCGCGGAATATACCCAAACCGTAGATAAAATGCGTCCCGGAGAACTCCAGCAGACCTGGGATGAGGCCGAAGCCTATAACCGGGAACTGCTGTCCAACCCGGCGCGCTACCATCTGTCCCATTCGCAAATGCAGCGATATCTTTCCCTGCTAGATATCGGGAAAACCGGGATGATGGGGCATATCGAAATCGAAAAACTAGGGGTAGATTTACCCATCTACCACACCACCGAGGATTCGGTACTGCAGGTAGGGGCAGGGCATGTGCCCGGCAGTTCGCTACCTACCGGCGGGACAGGCACCCACACGATCTTGTCTGGGCACCGCGGATTGCCCAGCGCCAAACTATTCACCAATCTTGACGAGCTAGAGGAGGGAGATCGCTTCGTGTTACACGTACTAGATCGTGACCTGGCTTATCAAGTTGACCAAATCCGGGTAGTCGAACCCAAAGAACTATCGAATCTAAAAATTATTCCTGGGCAAGACTACGCGACTTTAGTAACCTGCACGCCCTATGCGATTAATACCCACCGGCTACTCGTTCGCGGTCACCGGGTTCCCTATGGAGGGGACGCCGGTTATGTGGCTGCCGATGCGGTCGCTATGGATCCGGTGATGGTTTCGCTAGCCATCTCGGTGCCAGTGTTAGGAATCATTGTGGCGATAACCGTAACGCACCTGCGGCGTCGCCGAAATCAAGCGGGAGGAAAGACGGAAACACTATGAGCAAAGCAATTAGTTTCAACCGCTTATTAGGGACGCTGGCTGCGACGCTTTTGGCAGCACTACTGGGAATCGGGATGCTCGCTCCCGCCGCCGCGCACGCTGCACCCCCGGCTGACCCCTCAGGCACTGGTGGCGAAACCAGTGCATCCTCCGGCACTACCTCCCTGGATTTAGTAAATCTAGAAAAGATTGATCAAAACGCAAAAGGCACTATCACTCTCGATTTTCACTACGAGGGCGCGCCTTTGGCGGGGGTGAAAGTCTCCGCCTATCGGATAGCGCAGGCGAAGCGGCATTTCCCTGCACTGCCGGCCTATCAGCAGTATTTACAAGCTTTAAAGTGGAATGATTTCCAAGATAAAAGCGGAGTGATTCCCGCGGGTAGCGTTGACGCTAGTAAATGGGCGGAGTTCGCGGGCAACCTCGCTAACCATATCCAGGCTGACCAGGTGACGCCGGATGTGATGGCGACCTCGGATAGCAATGGGAATGCAACCTTTAACAATCTGGAAGTAGGTGTCTACCTGTTGCTGGCGGATCCCTTTACCAGTACGGCTGCTAGCGGGGAAACCTATGTTTTTAATCCCTCGCTAGTTACTGTGCCGAGCCTAGTAGACGGAAAACTGCAATACGGCGTAAACGCAGTGGCGAAGCTAGAAAAAGTGCTTCCCAAACCGGCCCAATACAGGGTGGTTAAACACTGGCAGGACGGCGGAAACCAAGAATCGCGGCCTAGGGCAGTAAAAATTCAGATTTTGCGCGACGAAAAACTATTCCAAACCATCGAGTTAAACAGTGAAAACAACTGGTCCTACCGTTGGGAAGATAGTGAGGGACATCGCTGGGCAGTAGCCGAACAGCTGGGCAACACCCCCTACACGGTTAGCTACGAAAAGCTTGGCCAGGCTTTCACAGTTACCAATACTTTAGTTCCCAAAAATCCCCCCAAGCGTCCTCCGTTATCTAAGACGGGCGCGAATCTTAATTACTTATGGCTAGCCCCCTTGCTGATGGTTTTAGGGGCAGGCGGAATTGCTGCGCGGCGTCGGCAATTAGTGGCGGCAGGCAGCAGTGATTTCAAATCGGAAAGCGCGACCAATTCTAGGCAAAACCGCGCAGATAGAGAGGCGAAATAGTGTTTAATCAACTCTATAAAGACCGCACTCGGCTGCTAGCTATCCTGGCGGCGCTTTCTTTCCTGGTAACCACGCTGCTACTGGCAATTCCCTCCTACTCTTTAGGCATTCAAGAGGCCAATAACCTAGGGGCAACTAACGTTTCGCGGCCGATGCGGGCGCCAACCTCCTGCCAGGTTGCCCCCGGTACGGTAACTACTGAACTGTTAAAGACCGGCGATGGACAGGTAGCGATAGTAAACACCCAGCCCGGAACCGAAAATCCCGAGACTGAAAAGGCCGAGGCGATTAACTCGGACAACGTTAATCAGCGTTGGACCGGGGAGGCCTTTAGCCAAAACATCGGGATCTCCAACACGGCAGCCGCGAAAGCGAAAGTTTATCGGGTCTATTTCCGCTTTACCGACAAAACTGCTGCCGCTCCCGGCTATGTTTTGGGTGGGAAAGCTGACACCAAACTGGAGGTAGGAAAAACCTACTATCAGGCGGAGGGGGATAAGAACCCCTACACCTTTAACCAGGTGCAAGATGATGACGGTAAAGCGGTACCTGGCTACTATTACATCGAGATTGCCGGCTCTGATATCGGGGATGCTTTCTTACTTCCGGTGAAAGCCAAGCATGATTCTCCTACGTCAGCCGGTGGGGATCTGAAAGTCTGGATCGAGGAGCTTTCGCCTGAGGACGCAGCTGCATTGGGCAAGAAAGGCCAAGAACCCAGCTGCCAGGTGCAGGAAAATACCTGGGATACCATTCGGCAAAAATATGAAGCCAAGAAAGAGGTGCTCAACAAAGACCCACTTGATTGGTTGGATAAACCGAAACCAGACCGGGTTTGGGGATCGGCGACTGACCCGAGCATCGCTTATGACAAGGGAAGCGGAAACTATTACATTAAGAACTTGCGTTACACTTTCCGCAATACCCCGGTAACCACGGAGGGGATGCCCAAAGCCGACGTCGGTCGCGATCCGGCCACCGATTCCAGCTATGTGGATACTTTCACCCTGCCCGAGGGGGTAGAATTTAACCCCGAATACCTAAAAAAGGTTGGAAAAACTGGCCCAATTCGGGAATGGTATACCCAGATCCCGGGGTGGACAATCAAACCAGGGGACGAATATAGCAGTCCCCTCTACACAACCGTCAATTTTGATAACAATGGTGAAAAAGTCCCGCTATTCGCCCTGCGCGCTTCCGATATTTATCAAAGCTCACTTAGCTACGAGTTCGACACTGAGAAGCGCACTCTAAAAATTACCTACGATTTGGCGGCAAATCAGAATAAACCACAATTGGTTGGTCGAACTGTCGACATTCGGTTTGGTGACAATTTCTTGCTGGTGAAGGATCCGAAGCCGGATCAAACGTACAATTTGCATAATGAGTTTGCGGTAACTACTGAATACACCCATACTGATCCCGCTTCATCTGAGGCCGCGGTCACCAACCCGGTAACCATGCAAGGCCCGGTTCCCGAGGTAACTAAGACCCATGCAGGGCAGGGACAAAGCTTCTACCGGGGCGACCCCATTGACTTCACCATCACCACCGCTAACAAGGGATCTGCCCCTTGGAAGATTAAAGCGGGCAAGGAAGATGAAGGCATTATTGCCGATCATCTGCCCGAAGCCTATTACCTTGCGCCCGCGCAAATGGCCAAAATGTTTAGCGAGGACGGAGACGGCCTCACGATTAAGATCACCGGTGCTCAGATCTGTGAGAACTACGTATCCGCAAAACATACCACTACCAGTGGTAAAGAGGGTGCCGGGCAAGCCTATTTGGATTGTGCAACCGCTAAGCCTGCAGATTTGAGTTTAAAGAAACAAGACGATGGGAAGATAGCGATTACCCAGTCGGGGGCGACTAAGACAGTTGATAACACTGCTGCTGCCTTGCAGGATGCCCTAAAAGACTTGATAGTAGTGCAAGATACCCGCTATCAAGTGGCCTGGGAAGTTCCCGGCCACGTGATTTACGGTGGAGACACCATTAAACACGTGGTACGAGCGACCGTTAAAGATGATTTTATGGCCGAGCGGGAGTTTACCGAGCAGCAAACCACTAACAAAGTGAATCTGAACGATGAAGACGTTCCCGATAAGGTAACCACGGTCAACTCTTTCGAGGTCAATAAAACCGCCTACGTGAAGAATAAGAAGGTAGAACAAAACGGAACCGCAATTCCACTGGGAACCGTGGTTAAATATCAACTCTCCCTAGAACGTAAAGGCGGGAAAGCGGTATATAACGCCCTGCCCTTTACCGATAAGCTCTCGGGCGCGCAAGTGCTACTAGTGCCAGTTAAAGGGGATAACGCAACTAACCCAGATCTGCAGGGACTGAAGAAATACAACTATGACGGACAGGATTATTACCTGTTAGATAAACCAGGTACCTATAAAAATGTTCATTTCAGTGCTACCGAAACGGTAGGCGATTCCTCTTCTAGCAAAGACTTCATTGCTGACCGTATCGAAGTGAAGAAACTTGATAACGGGGCGGGTATTGCTACCTCGACCTTCTGGTTTATGGCCAGCCAAGATTTTGCGAACCCTTCTACCGTTAGCGTGGACTATTTGACGCTAACGGATCCCGAAAAGACGGGCTATAGCCAGGTGCTTCCCGGTCAGCCTGATGCGCTAAATATTGGCGCTGCCGAGTCGCCGAAATACAGCATTACCGATAAAACTGAGATGAGTATCGCGAAGCTGGGGGCAGACAAACGAATAGTCACCAAGCGGGGCGCTACTTTTGATGAAGACTCCTTAGTTTCTCAAAGCCCCCTGAACGCAGGGGAAAAGGTTACCTATCGCCTGGCTTTGTCAGTATTTGGGGATCAGCCTTTTAAACTCAGTGGCGACCAGATCTATGACATTCTGCCGCCTAGTTTGCCGGGTAAACCCTGGACTAAAGACCAGTTGACCCTGGAGATTCCAGACGGGCAAAACGGGCTAAAGGTCACTGCCGGCGATCTGAAAAACTGGAAGATTACCGATAAGAACCCGGCAGATGGCAAAACCGGTGACACCCAGCAATACCTTGTTTGGGATCCGGATCTGCAATTAGAAGTATCCGGCTCGGTATATATGTATGTAACCTGGCAGCTACCTGAGGACGCAGACTGGGATAGTTACCGACAGAAATATCAGTTAGACACCCTATTTAACACCTGGCGGGTACTGGATGATTCCTATTCGGTAAGCCACTATCTGGGCGGAAAAGCGGGAGCTACCCTGCAAAAAGGCGTGGCTGATACCGGGGTAGTTGCGAAAGAACGCTATAAGTACGAAACTGAAACCCATTATTCATGGGGTGGTACCGGTTCTAGCAGCGGTTCAGATTCTTACACCGTGCTCCGACCAGATGAAACTGCCAGTGGCCGGGTTACATACACCAACTCGGCGCAAGATGAACAAACTAACCTGTACAAATATGTGCGCTACTATAACGTTTTGCATAACGACGGCGAATCGCGCCTGTACATTAATGACATTCAAGACGTCTTGCCTGAAGGCTTCCATTTCTTTGCCGGCATTGATGACCAATCATTTTTGAAAAATGGTCAGTGCCACAAGAATGAAGAAGGAAACGACGTCTGCACCACCTATAAAGACTATGATACCGGTAAACCGGTGCCAGATGGGATTGGTATCAAGCTAGAATTCAGCGGTGACACCTATTACACCGGGCTATTCCCCGAAGAACAGCCCCGAGACAAAGGATTGCCAATCCGCAAAACCTGGAAATCCAGTGCTGAAAACACTCCCGTCGATTTCCCGGGAGAAAAACCCAAAGTAGCCTCTTTACAGGCGATAGTAGATGCGCAAAACCCGCGCCACGTAACTTTCCGCCTAGATAACTCTCAGGCCGGTTCCAATCTGGGATACGACGCAGAGCGGGATAAATACTATTTGAACCCCGGGGAAACCGTGGGGTATAGCTACCTGGTAGCAGTCGGCGAAAAAATCAAAACCGAAGATTTAAGTCGTAACCAGATTGCTATGCCCTATGACAATCAACAGGGGCAAAAAATACAAGTCAATCCCGATATTGAGATCACCTCACAACCGTTAGGGCAGGCACCAGCCAATGATGGGGATCGCCAGATAATTGACACCAACAACGCTAACAAAAATGGTTTCGTTGGCGGGGACGATAATACCCAGTGGCTATCCTCCCAAGTGGATCTGACTCGCGGAGCAATCTTGCCGGGAGTCTCTAAAAAGTTAGTCGCTAAAAAGAATGCGGCTGGTACCATTACTAAAGATCCCAAGGCCGCCGGATACCCTGATACTTTAACTTGGGAAGTAACCGCCCATAACGACGGGAAGCAACCAATCACCGACTATGTAATTAGTGACCGTTTGGATCCCAACTATGTCTTTACCGGTACGGTTACTTACACTTGTCATCCTCCGAAGCTGGACAACACGGGCGGCTACGGCTGGGGAAGCAATGATTGCGATGAAGGATACCAGCTGCTTACGTTCCTCGACGACTGGAAATATGACGCGCAGGGGAACCCCCAGAGCGTGACTGTGCGATACCGTAATCCCGCTTATTCTTCGACTTCGAACACTTTGACAGTCAACGGTGAGCCCCTGGCTGTGCTGGGGAATAGAACCGTGTTCCATGTGTCTCTCACCTCGAAAGACGGGAAGCTGCAGTTTAACGTACGGGTTATTCCCGGTACCGATGGACAAAAGACGCCTGGGCAAACGAGATATTCGGTTCCGGGTAATCCCCTGATGCCGGAGGGTACCGCCACATTGCAGCTGTCTAGCAAGAATCCGAAGCAAACGGGTGATTATCGGATGGTGTTCAACAACGCCTACGTGACCCCGATTGGCGAATCTTTCGACCAGGGAGCTCTTAAGCATGGTTCGAACGCTGCTCAAGATCTGAAGCTATCCACCACTACCAGTGAAAACCATAATGATCCGGGACAGCCGGATTCTACGGTTAATCCCTATTATTGCTGGAAGGACAATGCTATTGGCTACGTGTGTGCTAGTGAAGACAAAAATAAGTTACCCAGCGTACAGGCTGACGCGTTTGTGCCGATTGCCCAAGACGCCTATACCTCCTCAATAAAGAGCGTAGAAGAAAAGGCAAAGCCGGATAACAAAGTGATGTCCACGGGCGAGAAGAACTATATTTCGCTGCCCAGTCAAGGCTCGTTATTCACCTATACCTTGGAAGTCAAGAACAATACGGATGACTCCATTCCGCGTATCACTCTGATCGATAACCTGCCGCAAACCGGCGATAACTACACCTTTACGGGTGCCCCCGAGCGGGGATCGCAGTTTAAGGTAGGTTTTGCAGATGAACCGAATCTGACAGTGGAAGTGAATAACGGGGATGGAACCTGGACAACGATAGATCCCAGTAAATACACGGTGGAGTATTCCGATAAAGCCATCGGGTTTACCGAAAAAGATTGGGACGGTAGTGCCACTAGCGATTGGGGAACTGAACGGAAAGCTAGTTCCCGTTCCCTACGCGTTAATTTTACGGACAGTGCCGATATTCTCAAGGGAGGCGCTTCCTTGCGGGTGCGTTTCGACGCCAAGATCGCTGGCGGAGAGAATCCCAACCCGGGCGACATTGCCTGGAACACTTTCGGCTACAACTACCGTGCCCCCGGAGGCCTGGACTTAGAGGCCATTCCGCTCAAAGTTGGGGTGAAAGTACCAGCAGAAATGCAATTGCTAAAGCAGGTACAAGACGAAAATAAGGAGCCGTTGAAACTAAGCAAGGCAACGGTATATAACTTCGTAGTCTACACCGGGGAAAAACTAACCCCCGAAGAAATGACCGAGAAGACCTTGATCGAAAACCTCAAGAAAGCTGGCCGCAGCTATATTGAGGTGAAGGTACCGGTAGCCAAAGATGCCTCGTCCTCGGAAAAGATTTCCCTGACCGCCCTGGAAGGCAAACCCGCCAGTCCCTCGGGAACCTGGACGTGGAAGAACGGGGAACGCTACACCCTGGCGGAGCTTCCTCCCGCCGATGGGATGGAATTCTCTAAGTACCAGGTGGCCACTAGCAGCACTGAGAACCCGGTTGAGCACGAAGGAGATTATTCCTTCAGCTATAACGCTGATGAGAACGTTACGATTACCGGTATAAACATCCGTAGCAAGTGGGAAATCAACCTGTTTAAAGCTGATGGAGATAACTGCGGCAACGATGGTACCTGCACGAACGGGCTTGCCGGAGCGGTATTTGGGTTGTACTCCCCGGATCGCTCTCAGCAGATTAGCGCGGACAAGCTGCAAGAGGCCGGCCTCGCAGGCCTAGCTGACAGCGCTAAGACGGTCAAGCAGGCAGATACTACCTACTACCTGTCACGCGTAGTTAAGACTACTGACAAAGGCAAAGTTGTGTTCCCGGACTTAAGTGAAGCGGAATACTTCGTAAAGGAACTGAAAACTCCGGACAAGTACACCGCCACCTGGAACGGACAGCTATTCCAAAAGCCCGCGCCCGAGGTGGCTGGTGAACAGCCAGGCAGTGCCGAGCATCCGGTCACGGTCAAGAACTATCAGCCCTATGAACTGCCACAGGCGGGAGGCATCGGTACCCTGCCCTTCACCCTGTTCGGCCTAATGATCTGTGGGGCAGCAGTATATGGCTGGATGCGATATCGCCGCCGCGGGTAAAGCCCGCCGGGCATGCTGGGTGCGGTGGATACAAGTCATTTGTATCGCGCTGAGCTTGTTGCTGGTGGCGCTGCTGGGGTACTCCTGGTGGCGCGACCGCAGTGACAATAGCGAAATCGATAATCTCCTGACTAAAACCCAGGAGGTTATCCCCAGTTCCCGCCAGGTGGGAGTCATCGCTACCCAAACCCCGGAAAATGCGAAAAAGGCGGGCTCGCCCTATGGGAAAGTCACTGGTAAGGGCAGTAAGCGGGGTACGGAAGGTGCTGCTGGTTCTGGTAGTGGTACTGCTGCCTCCAGCGGGGATAGCCCCTACCTGGAGACGGTGAATCTGTCTGGGTATGAGGTAACCGGGATCCTGCAGATCCCAGACCTGAACCGTAGCTGGCCGATTATCGCGAGCGGGGACGTGGCGGCGACCGCGAAAATCCCGAGCATCTACGGGGGCAACCCCGCCAGCGGGGATCTGGTGATCGCCGATAGCGCGAACAATCAGCAGTTTTCGCGGCTTAAAGATCTGCCAGATGGTTCCAAAGTGGTGTTTACCGATATTTCTGGACGCGAATACCGTTACCAAATAGCGACCGTGGAAACAGTGCCTAGCAAAAAGCAATCCGCTATTTCCCGCCACCGAGAAAGATGGGAAGCGGCAATCTTTACCCCCAACTTTTCAGGCAGCGGTCAAATAGTGACCCGCCTAGTAAAAGCCGAAAATAAGTAGGCGACTAGGCTGTGGCTTTCAGCTGAGCGCCCGGACAGGTGAGGAAACTTACAGCATAAATAGGGGCACGAACTTTCATTTGCCTGCATCTTTGCACTAAGCTAAAGGGGTTGCGTTCCGCCCTGGAAAGTCACGGCAGAGACCTGGTGACCTGCAAAAGCAGAGCATTTTGAGTCTGCCACTTTCGTGGCCAACTGGGGAGCCGGCCTCGCCGGGCAACAGGAAGAAACAACCTAAGGGGTGCATTGTGCCCAGTTTTAGGAGAACACGATGATTCAACAAGAGTCGCGACTGAAGGTCGCCGACAACACGGGCGCAAAGGAACTGCTTTGCATTCGCGTGTTGGGCGGCTCCGGGCGGCGTTTTGCGGGTATTGGTGACACTATTGTTGCCACTGTAAAAGACGCTATTCCCGGCGGCAATGTCAAGAAAGGCGAAGTTGTTAAAGCGGTAATCGTGCGCACTCGCAAAGAGCGTCGCCGCCAGGATGGTTCCTACATCCGCTTTGATGAAAACGCCGCAGTTATTTTGCAGCCTAGTGGAGAACCGCGTGGCACGCGTATCTTCGGCCCCATCGGCCGGGAACTGCGTGACAAGAAATTCATGCGCATTATCTCTCTGGCTCCGGAGGTGCTGTAAATGGGAGCGAAAATAAAGAAAGGCGATCTGGTAGAGGTCATTGCTGGCCGTACCAGTGACGAAAAGAAACTGGCCAAGCGCAACGAACGTCGCGCCGAAAAAGGCCTGCCCGCCCTCAAACCGGGGGACAAGGGCAAGCAGGGTCGGGTACTAGAGGTATACCGCTCCAGTGACCGGGTACTGGTCGAGGGCGTAAACATTCGTACCCACCACTCTCGCCAGGGGCAAAACCAGCAGGGACAGGTAACCGGCGGCATCGAATACCGCGAGGCACCGATTCACGTTTCCAACGTGGCGCTGGTTGACCCCAAGACTAAGAAGCCTACGCGAGTTGGGTTCCGTGAGGAACAGGCAGAACGTGGCGGCCGTCTACGTACGGTGCGGGTGCGTTACGCGAAGCGTTCCGGGGAGGACATCTAATGGCTGAAGCAAAAACTGTGGCTCCGCGCCTAAAAGTGCGCTACCAGGAAGAAATCCGTAGCTCCCTAGAAAAAGAGTTCGGATACAAGAACGTAAACCAGATTCCCGGCCTCGAAAAAGTGGTTGTGAATATGGGTGTAGGTGAAGCCTCGCACGACTCCAAACTAATGGAGGGCGCGATTCGTGACCTGACCGCGATTACCGGCCAAAAACCGGTTGTCACTAAGGCGCGCAAATCTATCGCGCAGTTCAAACTGCGTGCCGGCCAGCCGATCGGTGCTCACGTGACCATCCGCGGAGACCGGATGTGGGAGTTCGTATGCCGTCTTCTGCTTGAAA
>NZ_CABTZZ010000031.1 GCF_902489465.1 uncultured Varibaculum sp.
AATCTCGCAACTCATTTATGCCGGCTTCTTATTGAAGGGGGGGGGGGGGGAACATATTTTCCCCATCTTTAGCAACCGTGATCCCGCGGACTACTTCGTCTTCCATATCGAGGACGTAGTTGCCGTCTTTTTCCGGAGTGATCAGCTTAAACAGGTTAACAATATTTTGTCCATAAAGCTGTGAGGACTGTCCAGGTAACCTGCCAGCCAGGTCGGTGTAGCCAATAATGGTCACCCCGTTTTCGGTAACTACTTTTTCGCCGGGCTGGGTCAGTTCGCAGTTACCGCCGCCAGCTGCGGCCATATCCACGATGACTGAACCGGGCGCCATGGCCGCTACTGCCTCTTTGGTGATTAGCAGTGGCGAGCGGCGACCGGGAATATTCGCGGTGGTGATCACGATGTCATTGGCAGCTGCCTGCTCGGTGTAGAGCTTGGTGGCGGCATCCGCTTGATCCGCACTCATTTCTTTGGCGTAACCATCATCGGATTTTTCTTGCGCGATCGGAATGGGCACAAAGGTTGCTCCTACCGATTCTGCTTGTTCGGCAGTTTCACTGCGCACGTCGGTGGCGCTAACCTGGGCTCCCATCGAGTTGGCGGTGCCGATAGCCGCGAGGCCGGCTACTCCTACGCCAATCACATAGACCTTGGCGGGCGGAATTTTTCCGGCGGCAGTCACCTGACCGGTAAAGAGGCGACCGAAACTTTCTGCAGCCTCGATAACGGCGCGATAGCCGGACACATTCGACATCGAGGAGAGCACATCCATGGACTGCGCCCGAGAGATTCTAGGAACCGTATCCATCGCAAATCCGGTAATGCCTCGCTCTACCAGGGCATCTACAGTCTCGGGATGGCGACCTGGCGCCATCCGGGCAATTAGGAGCGCTCCGGGTTTAACCAGATTCAGGTAGTCGGTGGGGGGCGTATCTAAGACGGTGACAATATCGGCCTGCCAGGCGGCCTGAGTGTCCACGATTTGCGCTCCGGCTTGCGAATACTGCTCATCCAGGTAGGCGGCCTTTTCGCCCGCTCCCTGCTCGACCAGGACTTCATATCCCAGTTTGATGAGTTTTTTTACCGTATCCGGAGTGGCGGCGACCAAAGTTTGGTCTGGCGTGGGCTCTTTAGGAACTCCAATTCGCACAGTTACTCCTTATAGTTTTGGCTTTTTAAATACCAATATTTATCCACCTATTTTACTGGTGGATAGCTTATTTTTAGCTTACGCGGCACCTAGTAGGCGCGCACTCTAAGTCCAGCTAATAGGATGTTACCCGCCGCGGGGGCAGATAAAAACTATTTTTCCGGCGCGGCCTGCTTAGACCCAGGTCCAGGCCCTTCCAATCCCAGGCGTTCTCTGTCGGGTTGCTCTAGCAGTTCGCCCCGACGGATAGTCAAGTCTTTAGGGGCGCTAATCCCCAGTCTCACCGAGTCTTTATGCGAGTCCACCACGGTGATTACTACCTGGTCTCCGACCACGATCTCTTCTCCGCGTCTGCGGGTTAGTACTAGCATCCTTGCCTGCCTCCTAGATGGTGATTAAAAACTATGTTCAGAATCTGGAGGAATCTCCCCTTCTACAGATTCCAGGATATCTTCTGGGTTATCTAAATCTTCGCTTTCCCTTTTCCGGGACTGCTTACTGATCGCTGCTTCGGAGCGGGCTAGCTGATCAGCCAGTTTGTCCGGGGCTTGTTCCTGTCCCAGGTAAGTGGACGCAAGCGAGTCTAGGTGGGGGAGCTTTTCGCGCTCGAAGGACGCGGCAGTCTTTTCCAGATTTTCTTGCCACCTTTGACCACGCTGACGCAGTACCTGGGAGTAAGAGACCCGCTTTGCCCCGCGTACCCGGTGTAGTAACACGTCTAGGTCGCGATTTATCTGGTCATTTTCCCACCGGGATTTTTCAGCAAGGAGGGCGCGAGTATCAGCGAGTAGAGCTTCCAACTCTTGATCGCTGGGCACCTGTCGCTCCCGATAGGTCATGGCGCTTCCTCCTGTTATTTTGTTATTTATTCTTGGTTGTCATTGTAGATTAAGCCCGCTGGCTGTGGAGAAGAACTGGATTTAAAGCTAGCCATCCAGGTTTACCGGGCACCCAAAACATTCTGGTTTCTAAGGAGTATTTCCTGGGACAGCCATTGACTATTATTGCCTGAACCAGGGCGCGACCCTAAACTTGAAGGCACTGGTAGCTTTTTAAAAGAAATTTACTTAACGGTTTGCTAAGAGAGTCGGGAGAAAAATGTCGTCCCCTAATTATCCCTATCCGCCCAGTAATCTACCGCAGACAAATCCGCAACCGGGATTATCCCCCGTAGCCTAGCCGCAGTTCCCGGTGTCCCCAACGCAGTCATTTATGCATCCTAACTCGGCTTCAGATCCGCGACCACCACTTAATCACTAAGGTATTGAAAGAGGTCTATGCTCCCATACTTCACAGTCAACTTACCTATTCAGCCCCTAATGGAGCATTCCTTTATGGCGCTGGTAGGTGCGGTCGCCATGATCGTGGTGGCCGCGCTGCTGGTGGTATGGACCATTGTTTTCTATCAAAGTGCTTCCCGCTCCCCGATCCTGACTTTTAGCGGACGTCGCCAAAAGAATTTATGCCACCTACTTATTGCTTACCGTAAGCGGCTAGCAGCCATGGGGGCTGATCCTCGTTACCTAGCTTTAGATGCCAATGCTCGCCAAGTCGTCCTCGGAAAAATCCTAGGAAATCTGAGCAAGCAGTATTACCGCACCGCCGGTTGGGGTAACTATCACCCGCAACAACTACTGGCTACTGACTGGCCAGAGCTGGCTTCCCTGGTTTCGGCGCTGCCTGACCCCGAACAAAATCCCAGGACAGTGCGCGCCCAGGTTCCTCCCAGCGACACCGCTGCCTTAAGTACCGCTATTTCTCAGATTGATTATCGCAACTGGCTGCACGCCCACGCTTTAAATACTCGTCAGGATCTGGTGGTCAAGCCTCCTCGCAGATCCCGATTTTGGATAGTGCCCGTAACCTTAACTGTGCTCTGTCTGCTAGTTATTTCGGGGCTACAAACCCACAGTTGGGCACTAGAACAACAGGCAGTCCGAGCAGACCGACAAGGAGACCCTTCCTTGGCGCAAGATCTGCGTCTACGCCAGTCCTCCTCCCGTCTCCTAGCCGATAGGTGGCTGGTGAACTATAACCTGGGAACCACCTATCTAAACGCCGGCGATCTGCAAAATGCCAATAAATATTTATCTCGCGCTAGCAAGAAAATGCCGTTCATCCTGGAAACCAAGATGACTGAACCCCAGGCAGTATTGGCAGGCTGTCAAGTGAACTACAACCTAGCTTTAGTGACGATAAAAACCAGTGAGGACGTCGAAACCACCGATGTTTTAACCCAAGCTTCTCGCCTACTGGTTTACTGTAATCAAAAAGCTTTAGAAACTCGCCAAAAATACTGGAAACTGGAGGGAGAAACTACCGCTACTAGTAGGGTATCTGCCAGTTTGAATCGGGTAGCAAAAGATAGTGATTACTTACTAGAGCAGATCAAAAAACAAGGTGGCAGCGACTTTGGAATCCCAGAAGCTTCCTGGTTGGAAGATTTTGGTTACTAAAACCCGGGATATACCCGCATTTTACGCAGCTAGAGGCACTTTTCCAGCCGCGGGTAGCTCTTTACCCAACTAGCAAAGCAATAGTTACCCAAAAAACAGTACGCAACTGCCAGTGACGGACATTATCGGCTCCCTATTTAAAATCCTTTG
Organism: uncultured Varibaculum sp.; assembly: GCF_902489465.1. GTDB lineage: Bacteria > Actinomycetota > Actinomycetes > Actinomycetales > Actinomycetaceae > Varibaculum. Next base: position 3,757 of record NZ_CABTZZ010000031.1, read on the forward strand.
CTGATTTGGCTGAACTTTAGCGCCAGAACCCTCACAATTGAAACTATGAAACGGATGAAGCGCTTTTGGTGGGGAAAACACCCCGGCTTCATCGTGACTATCTGGCTGGTAACCGTAACGCTCGCGATTATCGCAGTATTTTCGGGTTTGGGGGGAAAACCACTATTCGAAAGGCTCATTACCCCCCAGCCTTCCAGTCCCTCGTCGGAATCAGCCGTGGGTAAGAGGCTGTATGAGCAAGCCCACGGCGATACCTATCCGGTAACGGCGGTAGTAGAAATACCGGATTTAGAAAAACATGCTGATCAGATTGCAAAAATGCTCCGCCCGCTACACGCGGATCTGTTAAAGGTACCAAAGGTAACGCAGATTGCCGATCCCTTTATCGCCTTTGATCCCCAGCTACCCGCCGGGAAAAAAGCCCAAGAAAAAATCGATCAAGCCTTAATGCAGGCATTAGCGCAAGGCAGAACCCAGGCAGAGGAGGTCGCAAGAGCCAAGGGCGCTAGCGGCCAGCAACTAGAAAAAGCTAGAGAGCGCGCCGAAAGGGAAGTAAAAAAAGCTTTCACCAGCCAGTTACCTCCGGCTTGGGAAACTATCCAGTCCAGTGAACTCCAGCAGATGATTGCTAAGGACGGAAAAACTTTCCTAATCAACGTACAGTTAACTGCCAACGGCTATGACCAAGTGGATCCGGATGCCCGGGATCAGGTAGCCGGAGTTTTAGAAGAACTACCCGACTATTTTTCAGGTTCTAACGTTACTGCCAGCGTGAATGTCGTCGATAACACCGGTTTACAAACTGCTGCCAATGGCCAAGTCAAAGCCGATATGCTCCGCGGGGAAGGAATTTCGATTCCGATTTCTCTGCTGATTATGACCATCGTTTTCGGGGGTATGCTAGCCGCCTTATTGCCCCTAATCGGAGCCGGGGCTGCCATTGGAATCACCTTAATGCTGATCCTGGCGCTGACCTATCTGATTACCGTGGAGTCATTCGTAGTCAATATTGTTTCTTTCCTCGGTCTGGGATTATCGATTGACTACGGGTTACTAATCGTTTCTCGCTACCGACAGGAACTGCATAAACGTGGTCTTCATGGCCAGGAAGATAACTTTATTTTTTACCCTCGTTTCCTGCAGCTATTGATTGGAACGCGCCGGGCAGGCAATAGGAAAATTTCTATAGCTGCTCGCAAAAATTACCGCACCCAACTCCTTAATGCCCGCAAACCCTATCTTCAGGCTCTAGAAAAAACTATGGACACTGCCGGTGCCACGGTTTTCTTTTCGGCTCTAATTGTTTCGCTCGCGATCTTGGGGCTGTGTATCTTCCCGCTACCACTACTGCGACTAATGGGTATAGGCGGAGTAGCAGTAACCATGTTGGCAATGATTTCTAATATGACGTTTTTGCCTGCCCTGATGATGCTGTTTGGACCGAGCCTGGCTTCTCCCTCAAACTTTTCCCATTGGATGAACTGGGTGCGTCGCCATATTTTCCGCCGTACCCGCGAGCGCAGCGAAGACGATCCTTCCCCAGTTTTTCGCTCCGTATCAACTTTCGTGACCCGCCGTCCCTGGCCAGTGCTGGTAGTGGTGACCCTCGTGTTAGTGGTGATGTCACTTCCCCTCTACCAGATGCAAATGCGTTCCTCTGCGGTGGAATCCATGCCCCGGTCAATCCCGCAAATCGGGGCCTTATGGGATATGTGGGAGCGTTTCCCCGACTCGGCTAATCCGCAAATCCGTCTGGTAGCTAAAACCACCCCGCAGCAGTTGCAGACTTGGGCAGAAGAAAAAGTGCAACCGCTATCCCACGTGAAACGAATTCGTCCCGCCGAAGACCTAATAATTGATGGCGAACAATACGCTTCCCTCGATGTTTACACTAAAGAAAAAGATGCTTTCGCCGCGCAGGTGAAGCAAGAAATGCAAGAGGTACGCCAGTTACCTGCGCCCTTTAAAACTTGGGTGACTGGGGAAGCTGCCCTCCAAACCGATTTCCAAGACACTCTTTACGAATATGCTCCCTACGTTTTTTTGGCAGTCGCCCTCACTACCTATTTAATGTTGTTCCTAATGACCGGGGCGCTGCTGCTACCGCTACAAGCCTTGGTACTAAACATGGTTTCCTTACTGTCTTCCTTAGGGGTGGCCGTCTGGGTGTTCCAATATGGTCACGGAGAGAAACTGCTAGGTTTCACTTCCCTGGGCGCAGTGGAATCTTATGTAGTAGCCATCGTGTTCTGCTTCGGTTTTGGCTTATCAATGGATTATGAAATGTTTCTAGTATCCCGGGTGAAAGAAATCTGGGATGAAACCGCAGATAACAAACGGGCAGTGCGGGAAGGACTCACCCATTCGGCCTCCACGATTACTTCTGCAGCATTAATTTTGTTAGTGGTATTCCTCGGCTTTACCACCGGAGGTATCCAGGCCATCAAACAGATCGGATTTACGTTAGCGGTGGCGGTGGCGCTTGACGCTACTTTAGTGCGTATGGGACTGGTACCCGCCGTTATGGCGATCTGCGGGAAAACTAACTGGTGGGCTCCCAAATGGCTACGCTCTTTCCACTCCCGTCTACCTCTTCCCGGGCACCAATAAGATTCGAGAACGAGCAGGCGAAACTCCCAGCAACCTTTACTCGCGGGCGGGATTGCCGAACTTTGACAAACGCCCGAGGAAGGTTAGGGGAATGGTTGCCGTCGGACCGTTACGGTGTTTGGCAACAATCACATCTGCCTCCCCGGGGCGATCTTCCTGATTATAAACTTCCGGACGATTGAGCAGCATCACCACATCCGCATCTTGTTCCAAAGAACCAGATTCTCGCAGGTCAGCAAGCATGGGTTTATGTTCGATTCGCTGTTCGGGTCCGCGGTTTAGCTGGGCTACTGCCACCACTGGGATTTCAAGTTCTTTAGCTAGTAGTTTTAAAGAGCGAGAAAACTCGGCTACTTCCTGTTGCCGTGACTCTACCCGCTTGCCGGAACTCATCAACTGTAGATAGTCCACCACTACTAGTTTTAAATCATTTTGCTGTTTGAGGCGGCGACATTTTGAACGTATCTCCGGCATGGTCATATTCGGAGAATCATCGATATATAGCGGAGCCTGGGAACAGCGGGACAGTACCTGCGCTATTTTTGTCCAATCCGCGTCCTCTAAATCCCCCGCGCTGAGCCGAGACATTGACACCCCTGATTCCGCGGAAATCATGCGCCGGGAAATCTCAGTCCCGTCCATTTCTAGACTGAAAATAACGGAAGTCAGTTCGTGATGAATGGCGGCGTTTCTACAAAAATCCAGAGCCAAGGTAGATTTACCCATTGCCGGGCGAGCGGCCACGATTACCAACTGCCCGGGGTGCAAGCCATGGGTGAGATTATCTAATTGATAAAAACCGGTGGGAACCCCCGAAGACATGCCCCCATTTTTTTGTAGTTCTTGCAGTTCAGTTACGGTTTCATCTAAAAATTCGGTGATCGGGCGGTAGTCTTCGCTATCTCCGCGTTCACTGACTGCATAGATTTCACTTTGTGCCTGGTTTATCAGCTCATCTACGTCACCGCCATCGTCAGCGTAACCTAGTTGCACCACCCGGGTGCCCGCCTGCACCAGGGAACGCAGCTGCGCCCTCTCCCGCACGATCCGGGCATAATATCCCGCGTTTGCGGCGGTAGGAACCCCGGAGATTAGTTGATGTAAATAGGGGGCACCCCCGATTCTCTCCAAGTCACCGCGGCGCTTTAATTGCCCAGCTACGGTCACCGCATCTACCGGTTCCCCGCGACCAAATAGATCCAAGATGACTTCGTGGATCGTTTGATGCACCGGGCGATAGTAATCTTCTCCCCTGATCGTCATGGTGACATCGGCAATCGCATCTTTGGAAAGCATCATCGCTCCCAATACGGATTGTTCTGCGGCAATATCTTGCGGAGGTGTCCGATCAAAATCTGCCATCGCTACCTCCTGGAAAGAACTACAAACTCTTTGATTGTGCCACATCCCGCAGGTATAACCAGAAAAGCCCCTGTTGAAAACTCGTAAAATTTGGTGCAGACAGTGTTAATAACCTGTGGAAATATCGGGGAATATGTGGGTAGCGAATAACCCCAAGTTTATAAACCAGTTACAAACTGGGAAACTACTAACAGAGTTATTCACAGATTGTGTATAGAAAATAGAGGAAGATTAGTGGAAAAGCCTAAGAAAACCAGTCTTAACCGCCAGGTTTTGGCTCTGGCTTTACCTGCCCTCGGATCCTTAATCGCCGAGCCGGTGCTAAGGATGGCTGACTCCATACTGGTCGGGCATGTAGGAACCCCAGATTTAGCAGGACTAGCTATCGGTTCGACGGTACTTACCCTGGTAGTAGGAATCTGTGTATTCCTTGCCTACACCACTACTGCGGTGACAGGCAGAGCAATTGGGGCAGGTAAACGCGCTGAAGGTTTGCGTTTAGGTATTCAGGGAATGTGGTTGGGGGCGCTTTTGGGTGCCGCTTTGGCAATAGTCTTGATAGTTTTTGCCCCGCAAATCATTGGCCTTTTCGAAGCTGAGGAGCTAGTTGCGGATTTGGCAGGTCGCTACTTAATAGTCTCGGCTCCTGGACTTGTCGCCATGCTGTCTGTATTAGCTGCTAACGGGGTTTTGAGGGGCTTATTAGATACTCGCACTCCTCTCCTGGTAACTACCAGCGCAGCTATTCTTAACGTACCGGTTTCCGCATTCTTAATTTTCGGTTGCTCTCTTGGGGTGGCAGGTGCGGGCGCTGGCACCGCGATTTGCCAATTTTTCATGGCTATTTGGCTCTGGATAGTGGTAGTTAAGAAACTGCGAGTGGAGGGAGTATCGGCTCGCCCTGATATACAACTAATTTTCCGTTCCGGGGTGCACGGATTGCCTTTAGTTCTCCGCTCGCTTTTTCTGCAGGCGGCTATCGTAGTCACCACTTGGCAGGCGACTCGTTTGGGGGCAGTAACTTTGGCGGGTTATCAGATTCTAAAAACTCTGTGGACCCTAGCGGCATTCGGACTCGACGCCTTAGCGATCGCTGCTCAGGCGCTCCTGGCCAACGCTCTCGGTGAGGGCGAGGAGCGAAAAACCCGGGTGCTAATAGCCCAGTTAAACCGCTGGGCACTGGGCTTTGGCACCCTGATTGGTCTAGTATTTGCAGCCATTTCTGGCTTTTTACCACACCTTTTTACGGGAGATCCTGAGCTATTAGCCGTTTGTGTCCCCGGGATTATCGTGGTGGGTTTTATGCAACCACTGGCAGCCTTAACCTACATTTACGACGGTTACTTGATCGGTGCTGATGACACTAAATACCTGGCAAAAGCGATGGCCATAGTATTTGCTATCTATCTACCGGCGGTTTTACTTGCTGGCCTCCTCCCTGAAGGCCCCTGGGGTTTAGCTGGTTTATGGGCTATCTACGGATTGGTTTTTATTGGCGGCAGGGCGGCCTCACTATGGCTACGTATCCGCACCGACGCTTGGCTCTAGATGCGATGAAATGGAGCCGGTGACTGCTGGGTAGACCCCTAGTTCATCTACAGATAAAAGTAGGGTGAGCAAGAGGCTAATCTTGCTCACCCTACTTTTGATTAGCTAAATGCTGGCAGGTAAAAACTTACCTATTTGCCGCCCTCAACGTTTACAAACAGTTTGGCGCTTATATCTTCATGCAAATTGATTTGAATCTGATATTTTCCAACCGCTTTGATCGGCTTTTCAATAATAACTTTGCGCCGATCTACAGTCTGCCCGATCTGTTCTTTAACCGCTGCCACCACATCCTGGGTGGATACTGCTCCAAAGAGGCGACCGGAATGGCCGGCCCGCTTGGAAACTACCACGGTATTGTGGGCTTCGATAGCATCGCGTACTGCCCGAGCGTCCTCTACGTTAGAGATTTCCCGGCGCCGGCGTGCCCGAATCATTTCATCGATCTGCTTTTGGGCGCCCTTAGTCCAAGGGTGCGCCATTTTCCGCGGTACCAGGTAGTTGCGGGCATATCCGCGAGCTACGGTTACTACGTCCCCGGAGGAACCCAGCCCCGGTACATCCATATTCAAAATAATTTTGGCTGTTGCCATGACTAAACCCTCCTATCAGCGACCAGAACTAGTGTAGGGAAGCAACGCCATTTCGCGGGCATTCTTAACTGCCTTCGCGATAGCGCGCTGCTGCTGAACGCTAACTCCGGTAACCCGGCGCGAACGAATCTTTCCGCGATCGGAAATAAACTTCCGCAAGAACGGGGTATCTTTGTAGTCGATTTTTTCAACCGGCATATTACGTAGCGGGTTAGCCTTTTTCTTAATCGGCTTCGCGCGAAGAACTTTCTTCGCCATATTTACTCCTTAATGGTGTGACCCTAAGGTCTTATCCTGAAACTTTAGAACGGCGGTTCGTTGTCTTCGCCGTTATCGCTGGTGGCAGGAGCAGCCCAGGGATTGTCATCCCCAGCCGGTTGCGCGGCCGCCATGGAACCTGTTCCCAAGTTCGCGGTAGCGCCCCCGTTAAATCCTCCACCTTGATTGAAATTGCCGGCTGGAGCACCTGCACCAAATCCGCCCTGTCCGCCCTGATTAAATCCGCCTGCACCTGAGCGCGGAATCCGGGTGACTTGGGCTTGCGCGTAACGCAAGGAAGGACCGATTTCGTCGACTTGAATCTCTATTGAGGAACGATTCTGTCCATCCCGTTCCCAATTACGTTGCTGCAGGCGACCGTGAACAATCACTCGCATGCCTTTAGTTAAGGATTCGGCGATATTTTCGGCCATTTCCCGCCACGCTGAACAACGCAGAAACATGGCAGTGCCATCTTCCCACTGTCCGGATGCGCGATTATAGGTTCTGGGAGTGGAGGCCACGGTAAATGAAGCCACTGGCACCGATTGCGCGGTGTAGCGCAGCTCGGGATCTGCAGTCAGATTCCCAATAACCGTTATCTGGGTTTCTCCAGCCATCTTTGTTCCTCTCCGCGATCTTAATCGCGCCGCAACAACTTAGTGCGCAAAACGGATTCGTTTAGCGACAGCTGCCGGGTTAGCTCCTCAGCAATCTGCGGGGCAGTGGTCATCTCGATGACCGCATAGATCCCTTCAGAGTACTTTTCAATCGGATATGCCAGGCGACGTTTGCCCCAAATGTCGGTCGCGTCTACGCTTCCCCCATTTGCAGAAACCACATTTAGCAGTTTCTCCAATGCTGGGGCTACGGTGCGTTCGTCGATTTCGGGATTCAGGATCACCATCATCTCATATTTACGCATCTCAACCCACCTCCTTTGGTCTAACGGCCACGGTCCTTCCGCGGCAGGAGGGTATATGCATACGACCCGAAGGTCGCACTACAGGATAACTTAGTTCCCAGCGCTTTTTCTAGCCGTTATCAAACATTGTTAGGAAACGCTCTTTTTAACCGTCGCAGATAGAACCCATTTTCAGCTCGCGGGTAGCGGGGCGCCTTAAAGCAATCCTGGATCCTTCGCCCTACCTAGGGACTAGGAGGAGCAGCTGGAGAAGAGGATTCCGCAGGCTCCGGGGATTGCGCAGGTGGTGAACTGGCAGGAGAAGAGCTGCTAGGAACCGTGAGCGGATTACCTATCGTTTCTGGAGGAGGAGCCGAAGGTACTTCCGCAGTCTTATAGGGGGTATTCTTTTCTTTCGGCCTCACCCGAGATTTGCTGGTTTCAGAAGAAAATAAGGGCTGCGGCTCCAAACCTTTAACCGCCGGTCTCATATATGCCAACCACAATTTAGCAGGCCAAGTACCACCGGTTACTTCCCTTACCCCGCCAAAGGGGGTAATGGATTCTTCTGTCCCATTTTTTCCTACCTGATACATGGAAATTGCGGTCACCATTTGCGGTACATAACCAACAAACTGTGCAGAGCGGTTATCGTTTGAAGATCCCGTTTTCGCCGCTACCGGTCTACCGAGTTTTCCGGCAGTATCACCGGTACCTCCCGTTTCAGTTACCGCCGCTAACGCTTTGGTCAACTCTGAAATGTTTTCTTCTTCAAACTGACGGATACCAGCAGTATCAGCTTCGTAGAGAATATTGCCAGACGAATCGGTAACCTTATCAATGATGTGAGCTGTGCGCCTGATACCACCGGTAGCGAAAGTGGTATAAGCCTCTGCGATTTCTAGGTTATGGGGAGAACTAGTCCCTAATACCCCCACGATTGAATTCTTATCCAACCCCACCGTGTTCTTAGAGTACCCAGCCGCGATCGCCACCTGCCGGGTGGCGTCCATCCCGATTTCGCTATTAAGCCGGACATAGGCAGTGTTAATCGAATATTTTGTAGCTCTTACCAGGTCTACTTGACCGTAGGAGGCACCTCCATAGTTACCTACCCAAGCGTCCCCTATTTTCATCGGTCCGGAACCATTAATTTGCTCCGATAATTTATGACCGTGCTCGAGAGCTGCTAGGAGCGCAAATGGTTTAAAGGTTGACCCGGCCTGGGCTACGTCTTGAGTCACCGCGTTGCGTTGAACTTTTTGATAATCCGCTCCCCCATATTCAGCGATTACCGCTCCGGTAGCGGTATCGATCGAGGTGGCTGCTACCCTTAATCCTTCAGGTCTATTCTTCGGGAGGGTAGCGACTGCCTCTTCTAACAGCTTCTGTTTTTCCGGATCAATAGTCGTATAAACCCGAATCCCGGCTCGATCGATCTCATCTTCGGTATAGCCGATTTGCGTTACCAATTCTTGGCGTACATGCTGCAGGAGATATCCCGTGGTGCCCTTAAAATAGGTTCCTTCCTGCTTTTTCTTTTGTACCTGCGGAAATTCTGCGGCATTTTTTTCATTCTTTTTGATCATATTGTCGGCAGTCATGAGATTTAATACCCGTTGCCAACGTTGCTGGGCTTTTTCGGGGCTAACTAGCGGATCCCACGCATTAGGGGCGGGAATAATTCCGGCAAGTAACGCTGATTCTGACAAATTCAAATCTTTAGCACTCTTACCAAAATAGGCGTTAGCTGCTGCTTCGATCCCATAGGCACCCCTACCAAAATAGATGGTATTTAAGTAGTCATTAAGAATTTTTTCTTTAGGTACCTGTCTATTTATTTTTAACGCCAAAATTGTTTCTTTAAATTTTCCGGTATACCCAGTGTTTTTCCCAGTGTAATAGTTCTCTACATATTGTTGGGTGAGCGTAGAAGCGCCCTGGGTGGGAAGCCCCCGCACGTTATTCCACAGGGCGCGGGCAATACCTTTAATATCAATCCCACTGTTTTCATAAAAAGTGCGATCCTCGCTGGCTACTACCGCATCACGAATATAGGAATTTTCAAAAGACTTAGTGTCTACGATGGTACGGTTACGTTCGGCAAACTTTCCCATCATCTTGTTATTATCACCCCAGTAAACGGTAGTTACCTGGGCATTCGCAAATTTTTGCGCTTCAGGTACTTCTAGGCGATAGTAGGCAATCAAAAAAGTGACACATCCGGCAATAATTGCCACCAGAACTAGGCCAGTTATCAATCCCAAGATTCTTTTTACCCAAAGTCCGACTCTGCTGCGGCTCGAAGTATTCTTAACCTTTGGATGTTTTCGTTTTGAAGTTTTGGTACCGACAGTTGCCTTAGGCTTTTTATTGTTGGTAACTTTACCAGCTGCTTGCGCCTTAACTCTATTTTTAGTTTGGAAAGAGGGCGCGGTGGATTTCTTATTTGACGCATACCGGGACTTACTAGCACTGTTAGGAATATTTTGTGTTTTGCGGGGAGCATTAGCACCCGGCTTAGAAGAACTAGGGTAATGATTCGGGTTAATAGGGGCAAAAATACGTTGATCCCCGGCTTGTGCCCGTGCCTGAAATTGCTCTTTTTCATGTTTGCGGCGTTCAGCCCGAGAGGAAAACTTATGTTCTCCAGCTTTATTGCCACGCGATGAATGCTGTTCGGTCATAAATACAGGTTAGCTTAGGAAAAGGATTGAGCTACTTAGATTTCAAAGGTAATAGTAATTCTTATGTAGTTTTCTGCCACTGTGATGGTGATTTATTTAGAATTGTTGTTTATCTCTCTAGTAGTCATCACTGCCTAGAATTATCGGGATTATTAGCTAAACATACAGGTTATAAGGGTTTTAAGCCTGTGAATTGCTGATTATATTTCTGGGGATGCTTTTGGGGAAAGAAAATATTCGAGCAAACGATGCCCAGTTTATGAACAGTATTGTAGCCACGATCCCCAGCTATACACAGGGTTATGCACAGGTGTGGAGAAACCCGCTTTAACCTGTAATCATGAGAACTACATTTTTGTAGTTTTGTTGGTAGAAGTATTCAAAAATAAAAGTAAAAAAGAAGCCAAAATTTTCTTTAGGCAAGCGGGTATTGCCGTGCTTTTTATTAACTAGGTCACTTTGCGTGGCGAGCGGCTTGTCGAATTTGGTTGGTTAATTCATTGATATGATCAAAAATTTGCGGTTTCGATTTCATAAGTTGGGTGATCTTCTTATTCGCGTGCATTACCGTAGTGTGGTCACGTCCTCCGAATTCCTTGCCAATCTGCGGTAATGATAGCTCGGTAAGTTCCCGGCATAAGTACATGGCTATCTGGCGTGCCTCGGTTAGAGAACGTGAACGCGAAGGCGAGCATAAGTCGTTGACGGTGGTTTCAAAATATCCAGCTGTTTGTGCCTTAATCAGAGCGGGGGTGATTTCCTGATCATTAGGGTCAGAAACAATATCTTTAAGTACCATCTCTGCTAGCTGTAGCGTCAAGGGTTGCTTAGTCAGGGAAGCGAAAGCAGTAACCCTAAGCAGGGCACCTTCCAGTTCGCGAATATTGATAGTAAATCGCGAAGCGATATAGGCCAAGACTTCCGAGGGCGCCTCTACTTTTTCCTGACGGATTTTGTTACGCAAAATAGCGATTCGAGTTTCTAGATCAGGAGGCTGTACATCAGTTAATAGTCCCCACTCAAAACGAGACCGTAGTCGTTCCTCGAATCCTTCCAGTTTCTTAGGAGGAACATCGGAAGTAATAACCACCTGTTTGTTGTCATTATGTAAGGAGTTAAAAGTGTGAAAGAACTCCTCGATAGTTTGTTCTTTCCCCTGTAGGAACTGGATATCGTCAATCATCAAAATATCGATATTACGATAGCGCCTTTGGAATTCGTGGGCACTACCCTCTGATACCGAATTGATGAAGTCGTTGGTGAACTCCTCAGAGTTTACATAACGCACTTTGATATGGGGATACAGATTCAACGCATAGTTGCCAATGGCATGGAGTAGGTGAGTTTTACCCAGCCCGGAACCACCGTACACAAAGAGGGGGTTATAGGCTTTGGCGGGAGCTTCGGCGACTGCGATAGCAGCAGCGTGAGCGAAACGGTTGGAAGCACCAATTACAAAGGATTCAAAAGTATATTTTGAGTTCAAACGGCTTTCAAACGGCTTTTTTTCCCGAGAAGGGGTAATGGTTTTAGTAGCGGTACTTTCACTTTTTTGAGGAAGGGGAGCAACCGTTTGGTGTTCGGAAGGATTAACGGTCTGTCCAGTATCCAAAGAGGGATCTACCGAAACCGCCAAAATAACGTCGCGAGAGGTAGCTGCAGAAAGGGATTGCCGTAAAAAAGGAGCTAGGCGAGTCTCAATAATTGATTTTGAATAGTTATTGGGAGTGGCAATGATAATGGTGTTTTCGTAGGTGGTTAAGGGTTTTGACATTCTTACGAAGGCCAGATCGGCTTGACCTACCTGGGGATTTTGTTTTAACTGTCGGATCGCGTCTTGCCAGACTGACTGTAGCGAACTTGACATCAGTTTCTCCAAAATTTCTAAACAGCAATGTGACAGGCCACCCCAACGATGGGGATAGTAATGATTCTAGGATAAAAACAGGTTATCCCCAATCTGGGGAAAAGACTGTGGATAACTTACGTAGTTGTAGTTTTGGCTCTGCATCCCCTCTGGCGTGCAAAAACTAGGAGAAATCGGAATTTTTAAAAATAAAAAATTCACATCTTACAACTTTGTAGTTTTTATAAGTTCCACAGCTTTAAATATGTTGAGAAAAAAATAGTGTTCATAACCACTCAATAACTATTTGACCTGGCAAAGCGCTATGCGTAGGCTTGCATATGTTGTCTATTCCAGGCTAAATGAAACTAAGATGCCGGAATCTTATCCGGTTAGTGAATAACATTCAGGAGAACTACAGTGACAAAGCGGACTTTTCAGCCGAATAACCGTCGCCGAGCCAAGAAACACGGATTCCGGGCAAGAATGCGTACCCGCGCAGGCCGCGCTATTATCGCTAATCGCCGGCGTAAAGGGCGCAAGGATCTTTCGGCCTAAAGCATGTTGCCCCAGGCCAATCGCCTGAAAAAATCAGCCGATTTTTCCCAAGTTTTTCGGCGTGGCAATAGCGCTGGAAACCAACTAATGGTGGTGCACCACCTACCCGACCAGTTAGGCACAGCAAAGCCGCTGGTCGGTTTCGTTGTACCAAAAAGAAATCTACCGCGAGCAGTAGATAGGAACCGCATCAAGAGGCAATTGCGAGCACTTAGTGCCGGCCGGATACAGAACTTTGGTAGCGGGAGCAAAACGGTAGTGCGCGCCCTCGGGAAAGCTAAAACTGCTTCCTACGCGCAACTTGGGGTGGCTTTAGATCAAGCTTTGGCGAGGGCGCAAGCGAAAGGGAAAAAGTGAGCAGAAATCTGGGGCAAGCGGGTTTAATTTTTTTAGTTCGCCTTTATCGGCACTACATCTCTCCCCTGTTTCCTGCGCGTTGTAAGTACTATCCCACTTGCAGCACCTACGCGCTCACGGCTTTAAAAACGCATGGCGCCATAAAAGGGAGCCTCCTTTCGGCTTGGAGATTGGTGCGCTGTAATCCTTTTTCCAATGGGGGAGTGGATTATCCACCAGAAAAAGGTAACTGGAAGAGTGCGCCCTATCATCAGATGACTTTAAGCGAACTTCAAGAACATTGGGCAAAGATAGATAACGCCACCTTGCCTACTCGGGGATAATAAGTAAAGGAGCATACTAATGATGCTAAGTGCGCAGCTGCTAGCGGCAGCCAATCAACCCACATCGGGCGGATGGTATGACACGGTTTTATACCCGTTTAAATGGGTCACCGCCTGGGTACTGGTAGGGATTCATAAAGGATTAACCGTTCTGGGGTTACCGGAAGGCCCAGGGGTTACTTGGGTTCTTTCCATCGTGGTGCTGACCATTTTCGTGCGGCTACTGATTATTCCGCTGTTTATTAAGCAGATAAAGTCTACGCGGGGCATGAGTGCAATCCAACCGCAGATCAAAGAGATCCAAGAAAAATATAAGGGTCGCAATGACCAGGTTTCTAAACAACAGATGAGTCAAGAAACCATGGCTTTATATAAAGAGTACGGCGTTAATCCGATGGCTTCGTGCTTCCCGTTGCTGATTCAATTGCCGATTTTGGCTGCGCTTTACCGGGTGCTTTGGCAAATGCCGTTGATTGCCAAGAATCCGGGGGCACACATTGGCGGTTTTGATTCTAAGTTAGCTGCGGAAATGGATAAATCTACCGTTTTTGGGGTTTATCTATCTGATACCTTCACCAACACTGCCTCTAACCCCACGACCACAAAAATCCTGATCATTGTGGCAGTCCTGCTTTATGCCGGTTTGATGTTCTTCCAACAGTTCATCAATATGCGGCGGAATATGAGTGCTTCCAATCCGCAACAAATGCGGATGATGAAGATGATGGTCTATGTAATGCCTTTGATGACCGCCTGGTTCGGTTTCATTGTGCAAATCGGCGTACTGGTTTACCTGGTAGTAACCATGGTGGTCAGCTTTATTCAACAGCTGTTTGTTATGCATTATCTACCCACCCCTGGCTCTCCGGCTCACGATGCACAAATGCGGCGTCACCAGGAAAAATATGACAAGTTTAAAGAAGAAACACTAACGGAATATAACCAGAAGCTTTCGGAGTTGGGCTTAAGTGGTGACGACGTAGCTAAAGGAATGCGTCTCGAGGTTAAAGCTAATCGTAAGGGCAAGGATGATCCCTTCTCAGGATTAGATAATGGGGAGCAATTGCGCCAAGGGGTGGAGCTCCACAAGGAAACTCAAGATCGACTGCATAAGAAAGCTCAAGATCTGGAGTTAGAAGAAAAACCAAGGAAGCCGGTAAAACAATCTCGGATGATGACGGCGTTACAGAAAAAAGCGGAAGAACAGCAAGCTGCCATCAAACCAAGTACCCGTAATGCCCAGGCGCAACCAAAAAGGTTAACCCGGGCGCAACGTGATGCCCAGGCTAAACGGCGGCGGCAAGCCCAGGGTTTAAGTGAGCAAGAAAAAGCGAAACGCCGGCAGGCGCGCAGGAAGAATAATGCGAATACAAATCGGCGTAAGAACCGATAGGATCATTGCAGATAGCTAAGAGAGGAATAGGTGCCATGAGTGAAGAAGCATCTCCCGAGCGGGTTGCCGCATTGGAAGAAGAGGGCGATATCGCCGCTGATTATTTAGAAGAACTGCTCGATATTGCCGATCTGGGTGGAGATCTCGAGATCGATGTAGAACACGATCGCGCCAGCGTGGATATTGTGGCGGATGCGCAAGATCTAAATGATCTGCAACGCTTAGTCGGCAAAGAGGGCGAAGTTTTAGAGTCGCTCCAGGACTTAACCCGCCTGGCGGTTTCACAAAAAACTGGGGAACATTCCCGCTTAATGCTGGATATAGCCGGGTACCGCCAAGAACGTAAAGCGGAGCTGCGCTCTATTGCCCAAGAAGCCATAACCAAGGCTAAAACTACGGGTGAGCCGGTACGTCTGGAGCCTATGAATCCTTTCGAGCGTAAAGTTTGCCACGATGTGGCCGCCGAAGAGGGCGTGTATTCGGGTTCGCAGGGTCAAGCTCCTAACCGGGCAGTAGTTATTTACCCTGATGCCTCCGGTCCGGAAGCAGAAGAAGAATAATATATAGGAGAGCGACGGTATCTTAAGCGATACTGTCTGATGGTATCTCAGAATTTGGCAATGCAACCGGAACTGCACCTTCAGGTAGCTCAGCCCGGAGCTGAGGTTGAAGCATTTTTTGCATCTTCGTATGGGAAGATGCAGGTTTATGCGCATATGCTGGCAGATCAAGGAGAGCTGCGCGGTCTGATTGGACCGCGGGAGGTACCTCGGATCTGGCCGCGACATATATTGAATTGTGCGGCGGCAGAGAGGTTCTTACCACTAGGGCGTAACGTAACGGTTGCCGATGTGGGGTCGGGAGCAGGACTTCCCGGAATAGTATTGGCTATAATGCGACCAGATCTTCAGTTTTTCTTGATTGAACCTTTGGCCAGGCGGGTAGTTTGGTTAGAGGAAGTAAAGAAAGAGTTGGGATTGGATAACGTGGAGATTTTGCGCTCTCGCAGTCAAGATCTCCCCGGTGGACAGAGATTCACAGCGGTTACCTCCAGGGCGGTGGCTAACTTAAAGAAGCTGGTTCGTATCTCCGGAAAGCTGGTGGCACCAAGAGGACGAATGCTAGCGATTAAAGGTGAGCGTGCTCCCTTAGAGTTGTCTGCGGCGGCGGCAGAGTTGAGAGCAGCTAAATTTGATAGTGCCCATATAGAGGAAGTGCCGTCCCTTATGGACGATTCGATTACTCGGATTATTATGGCAACCAAACGCCCCTAGTGGGTACCTATTTTTGCATTTTGGAGGCATAATGAGCAAGCATCGTTTAGCTGATGCCGCTATGGTTGAACAGGCAGATACCCATGAAGAGTCTTCCCGAAAAGGACGCCTTGACTCTAAGCCTGATTCAGAGCCATTGCCCCATCCGAAAAGTACCAGAATAATCGCAGTTGCGAACCAAAAAGGCGGGGTTGGTAAAACTACCACGGTAGTTAATATTGCTGCAGCTTTGGCTTTAAGGGGACTTAAGGTACTGGTAATTGATGCCGACCAGCAGGGAAATGCTTCTTCTTCCCTGGGATTTCGTCACCTCGAAGATGACCAGAATTCCTTATACGAGGTTATGACCCAGGGAGTACCCCTGCGCGAAGCCCTGTTACAGAATGCGCAAATCCCTAATCTTTGGGTAGTGCCGGCCTCTATGAATATGGCCGGAATTGAGCTCGAACTGAATGAGAGAACCAATTTTCAGCAGATTTTAGCTTCTGCCGTAGATGAGCTGTTAAGTAGCGGGGAACAATTTGATTACATCTTCATTGACTCTCCCCCATCTTTGGGAATTATGACTGTCAACGCCCTGGTAGCTGCTAAAGAAGTGTTGGTACCCCTGCAGGCCGAATACCTGGCGCTGGAAGGGCTGACCCAGTTGACGAAAACCATTGATATGCTGGTGATTCGCCTTAATCCCCGCCTACGTTTCACTGCGATATTACCCACGATGGTAACGACTAACACCTTACTGAGTAAGGGCGTATTAGAAGAAGTCAAGGATTACTACGGTGACATTGTGATGGAGACAATTATTCCTCGTAATATTGCTTTAGCGGAAGCGCCTTCTCACGAAGAATCAATCTTGACTTACCAACCGGCTTCTAAAGGTGCAAAATGTTATTTAGATGCTGCGTACGAATTGGTTAGTCGTGAGGTGAAGTCATAATGGCAAAAAAAGCTCATTTGGGGAGAGGGCTCTCTGCTCTGATTCCTACCGATCCGGTCACGGAGAATACAGTACAAACAGACAGAGATGATAATGCTCGTCCGGCAGATATTTTTTTTGGAGGACATGGACATTCTTCTAGGGGCGGTTCTGTTAAGGAATTATTGGAGCCGCGGAAAAATGTTTCACGTGAAACCTCAAAGGCTTCTCGTAATAAAAAGAATTCGAAAAGCCGTAAATCGGTATCTACAAAAATAATCCACCAATCCGAGTCTAAGGTGCCCCCCGCGACTAGCGATGTTTCACGTGAAACATCGCTAGTGCCAGTGCCGGGTGCAAAACTGGAGCTAATTGAGGTTAGTAAGATTAATCCTAACCGCTCTCAGCCTCGGCAAACATTTGATGAGGACGAAATTGCTGAACTTGCAGCTTCTATAAAAGAAGTGGGTTTACTACAGCCGATTGTCGTACGCATGGATCCCACCGATAAAAACGCATACGAACTGATAATGGGGGAACGGC
>NZ_CABTZZ010000032.1 GCF_902489465.1 uncultured Varibaculum sp.
GATCTTTTTCTTGGATTAGGTGCCCCAACGTCTCTTGGTTTGGCCAATCCAAAATGGATTCTATCAGGTAGAAGACGGCATACGAATCAGAAGAAACCAGGCGTCCGGCAGTGGGCAATACGTTGCGCATATACAGCTCATAGAGCCGGGCAATCAGCGGGGAGGGCGGAGTCGAGAACTCCATAATCGCCAACTTGCCTCCCGGCTTAGTTACTCGCGCCAGTTCCCGCAGTGCCTTCGCCGGATCATGCATATTCCTAAAACCGAAAGAGCAGGTAACAGTGTCAAAAGACTGATCCGCGAAAGGTAGGTCATGGGCATCACCGACAACAAAGTTAAGTTCGCGGTGACGCCTTTTCCCCTCCGCTACCATGCCTGCCGAAAAATCGCAGCAGGTGACTTCGGCGCCTGCCCGGTGAAAGCTCAGGGAAGAGGTGCCGGTACCAGCAGCGATGTCTAGAATTTTTTGCCCTGGTCGCGGCGCTACCACTTGTCGCAGACAGCGCCGCCAAATCCGGTGCTGCCCGAAAGTCATCACATCATTAGTCAAGTCATAACGGGCAGCCACCTGGTCAAACATTCCAGATACTTCTTCAGGCTGCTTATCTAGACCAGCGGCTGCCGGCGGTTGCTTTTCGCTCAAAATGGCTCCTTCTAAGTAGGCATTTGTCAGGTTACTCAGAAACGTTGCCCCAATCCAACCAGGTTAAAACCGCGCCGCCTAGCCTTTGCTTTTTGCAGGGCTTTACTAATCCGGGAGCGACGGCGAAAATCGATCACTGGCCACCCGCGTTGCAAGGCGCGCACCCGCAGCCAAATATCAGGATTGATAGCCGAAGGCTTGCCCACCAGGGTTAATAGCGGCATATCGTTATCGGAATCTGAATAAGCAAAACAGGATGCCAGGTCGTATCCCCGCTCTGCCGCTAGCGCCACTACCTGATCCCGCTTGCCTTGGGCGTGCATAAGTTCCGATTCTAGACGCGCCTCGTAAATCCCGTCTTTCACCGCAACTTTAGTGCCGATGCCTCCGGTAATTCCCAGACGCGCAGCCAACATTTGGGGAAGTTCCGAGGGCGCGGCGGAGATCAACCAAATATCATGCCCGGCTGCCTGATGTCGTTTGATCAGTCCTTGTGCCTGCGGGAAAAGCTTTTTCTCTAATCGGTCGCATACCCGCTGCGAGATCGCCATAATCTCTTGGCAAGTATGTCCGGCCATAACCTGTAAAGCCCGAGTTTTTACCTGCTCGATGCGCTTTTGATCTTCTCCCAACACCAGATAGAGAAAGGCGTGACGCGCAGCAAAGAATAGGTCAGAAATCCCAAAAAATCCGTGTCTAAAAAGCTCACGAGTGAGTATCCAGGAACTAGCTCCCCGAATCACGGTTTCGTCAAGATCGAAGAAGGCTGCTACCTTCGGTTCTCCGCTCACGCCTCTAGCCTAATGGTCTAGGTAGGTTTTGCCCACCCAGTTAGTATAAACGGTTTGCTAGGGTTAAGGATATGCAGAACCTAACCACGATTCACCTAATGCGCCACGGCGAAGTTGATAATCCGGATGGGGTTTTATATGGACGGCTGCCGGGATTTCACCTAACCGATCTTGGTAGACAAATGGCGCAGATGAGCGCGGAATATCTCTTGGAAAAGGGCGCCTATTTAGAGGCCATTGTTTCCTCTCCTCTCGAGCGCGCGATCGAGTCTGCAACGCCGGCCTCGGATCTATTTGATCTGCCTATTCATACTGACAAACGGCTTTTAGAGTCGATGAATATGTTCGAGGGTGAAGTGGTTAACGGCAACCGTGCCGCCCTATTCGATCCGCGCAATTGGCCGCGCTACCGTAACGTTTTCCGTCCTTCCTGGTGCGAGCCTTACGCCGTCCAAGCCAGCCGAGTTACAGAAGCGGTGCGTTCTGCTCTCCATCTGCCAATTACGGATCCTTCCCGCCTGGGTCGCTCCGCCGATGGCGCTACGATTCGCGAAATTTTGGTGGTGTCTCACCAACTTCCCATCTGGTCTTTCCGCCTGTTTGTGGAAGGTCGCCCGCTAGCACATATCCCTACCCGCCGGCAATGCGCTTTGGCGTCGCTAACTTCCCTTACTTTCTTAGGAAACACCCTGATTAGTTTGGATTATTGCGAACCGGCGGCTCCGCTCCTAGCTCAGGCTTCCGATATGGTACCGGGCACTTCCGCCGCCACTTTAAATCAAGGACACTAAACGCCCCTGGCGCGCAAAATACCCGGAATACTAGTCTAAAAAGGTTGCTGCCAGCGCGGTTACGTTGAACGTGCGTAGCGCTTTAATCTTCAGCGGAAGGTTTTTCCGGAGGGTTCGCGTCCGGGTCGGCTTCGTCCTCGTCGCTGTCCTCTACGGAGGAATCTTTCCCGCTGCCAGTGGCGTCCTGCCCACCTACAGAGTTCTGCTGGTTTTTCGCGGCTCGCCGCAGCGCCTCTTCTTCGGCTTCTCGCGCCAGCTTTTCCCGCCGCATCTTCGCCTCTAAAGAAAACAAAAAATCGGGGTTATCATCGGGCGCCTCTGGTATTTCTACTTCCTGCGAGGGGGAACGCTCCCCGCTTCCTCGGAAAATATCCAGCGGATTGCGGGGAATCTCTATCCTGCCGTCAGCACTTTCGGCTTTGCTCGCCCAAGAAATCACGATCCACGCTAACGGACCAAAAAGCGGTAAAACAATGATGATCAACAACCAAAATGCCCGCGGAAGCCGCCCGGGAAGATCAGATTTATCCGTGCGCAAGCAATCCACTAGCGCGTATACCGCTAGCAGAATCTGTACGAGGGCAATAACTACCGCAGCCATGTTCCCAGCCTAACAACTATAAATATTTTGGTCTGTCTAAATACCGTGGAGTGCCCACTGAACCGCTATAGCCAGCCCATACCCCAAGGTGATTTGCCCCACCTGTTTCAGAGTTTTTATCAGCTCTTTCCCGCGGGCGCCTTGCAGCACTTTCATCTGCGGATAACTCACCCAAATCACCAGGGCTAGGCCAAACACTAGTGCTTCCCAACGGACACTGAAGGATACTACCCCCAGCACCAAAGCCACATAAAGATAGGCAACGAACAGGTAGCGGGAGCCTTTATCCCCTAGCTTCACCGCTAGCGTATTTTTTCCGCTCTGGCGATCTCCGGGGATATCCCGCAGATTATTTATTAACAATAGGGCGCAAGAAAGCAGCCCGATACCACTGGCCGCCGTCCAGGTGCGCCACGGCAACATATGGGCATGCACCCAGATAGTTCCCTGCACTGCCAAAAGACCGAAAAATGCGAATACCATCACTTCGGATATCCCTGGCAGATAGCCGTATGGATGTTTTCCTCCGGTATAGAACCACGCCGCCAGGGCAGCCAGCACCCCGAGGCCAATCAAGCCGTAGCTACCTGCCCAGATACAAAGGACAATTCCACAAATCCCTCCGAAGGCATAGCAGCCCATGGCTGCTAGCAACACCGTGCGGGGAGCGGCTAATCCCGCACCCGTCAGGCGCTGGGGGCCCACCCGTTTCCCGCTCGCATCGGTGCCGCGGATTCCATCGGAATAATCATTGGAAAAATTCACACCTACCTGGAACGATAGCGCCACTAACAGGGCTAATACTGATTTTCCTAGAGAGGCGTGCCCCAGGCCAATCGCCCCGCCAATCCCCATAATCACCGGCGCCAGGGAGGCTGGTAAGGTTTTCGGGCGGGCAGCTTCAATCCATTGTGAACCAGTTGCCATTACGGCTTAGATTCCTTTCTATTCGCGGTGCATTATCGGTTTTCTTCGTTTTCACAGTAATGAAACTTCTTTAACTGTCGCCGGATTATCTAATCCAGGCTTCCCCGGCTGCCACTCGCTGGGTAGCCAGTTGCCGGCAGGCGCTGCGATCAACTTTTCCTTGCAGATCAGTAGGAATCTCATTTACGAGGACGAGGGCACGGGGGGCATGTGCCCGATCCAGTTGCCCAGTAACCAGAGACCGCACTAGCATCGCTAAATCGGTGGATGGTTCGGATTCATCCTCGGTAGGAACCGTGGCGCTATGCGGACGGTCTCCCGCTTCGGGACGGTTGCCGCTCCCTGTGATCTCAGTTGCCGCGATTTCCATTTCTTCTAAATCGCCCTCTAGATCAGCGGGCAGAGCTACCGGGGTAGAGGGGGCAGTATCGGCAGCTGGAAAGACAATTTCTCCTTCGGGAGTGGGATTAGCGGTTCCCCGCGCCACCTCGTAGATTCCGGCCGGCAGTTCCCCGGTTTCTGCGGCGGCAACCACATCCACATCGGCTCCCCTAATCTTGGCGGCCATTGCGGCCATCGCCGCTTCCAAGGGAGTTAGTTGCGGCTTCGATTCCTCTTCCTTAGCGGAAGGAAGCCCAGCCAGGTCTCGTACTTTCTCAGCATCAACTTTGATGGTGGATCCGCGGTAAAACCCTGCCGGAACCGCTGGTTTTACCGCTAAATTATGCTGGGGATTTAGCAGCTGCTCAGCGATATCGGGTGCCGGCTTAATGACCGCAGTAACTAGAAAACCCCACCTGGGATCTGGCACCCCCACCACTACTACCTGGTCAACCTGCGGTAGATCCTGGATTACCCGTTCCACCAGGGAGGCTTGGATACGTACCCCCGCAGTGGCGATTACATCGCGCATTTTTCCGTCCACTATTAGACGCGGCCCGTGCATATGACCCGCGTCTTTGCTGCGCAGCCAACGCCTCCGTCCCCGCGTAATCCACTCGACCTGTCCGGGTTTACCCAGATAACCGGTCATCATGCAGATTCCAGAAAGCCAAATTCGATCTCCGATAGTGGCTACGTGCACGCCGGCAACCGGTTTGCCATCCAGCACGCACAGTCCACACGATTCGGGGATCCCGTAGCCGGGAATAATCCCAAGTCCGGCTTCTGACGCGGCGCGCCCCAGACGATCATGACTAGTTAAACCGGTAACTATCAGTGCTGATACTTCGCTCAGTGCGCTGCGCTGTGCAGGAGGGATGTCCAGGAGCTGGGAGAGCTGTTCCTTAGTGATCTGCATATAAATAGGAGCCTGATCTTTGTCGCTGCGATCCTTCGCTCGCTCCACCGCCCTCACAATCTCGAGGGCACCAGCTGGTGTGGTTTTGGCGGCAATGATCGGAGGAATATTTACCGCAATGGCTCGGGCCAGAGTCATAATCCCGTCGATCTCAGTGACCGGAGCGGTAAGAACCCAGCGTCCCGGCCTACCTATCGCGGAATTTACTGCTTCCGCCATATTTTTAATGCCGAGCTGCGAGTAGCAAATAACGGCGCCACCTGCCGGTGCCGGCAAGGCTAAGACCGCGGATTCTGGCACCTTCCGCTTGCGGGTTTCATAGTCTGCCAGCCCCTTCGGACGACCCATACTCTTCGGGAAAGGGAACAGTACCTGAGATTTTTTCAGGCGAGTGCGATTCAGATTAGGAGGGAAATCTTCATCCCCTGTCATTTGTTTAGCTAGCGCAGAAAGCAAAGTGGAGACATCTGCCGAAGAATCAGCTATCGGCAGGTAATGAAAAGGAGAAAAGATTTCCATCGCGACTTCCTGAAAGTTAAGTAATGTCGAATGCTATTCTAGCCTGTCATTAGCTTAGAGTTCTTAAAACTCCGTAACCTTAGCGACGGTTAAAGCTACAGCATGTAGCATTTTATGACTTGTAGCACATTAAAAAGATTAGGCTTCTTCCATCTTTTTGCTATACTTATAGAAGCCGGTCGCTCCGGCTATTTTAGGGGAACGTGTGTCAAGATAACCCCTAAACTACAACCTAGAGTCGGTTCCGCATTAGCGCAGGAGGGAGCGCGCGGAACCGGCTCTAGGCATTTAAACTCCACTTACTTTCCGCCGCTGACTGTCTGCTACCTGCCGATCAGGGTGCACTTGATGCGAGTGCGCCTTGCGGCATTAGCCCACAGATCACTACAGGCGGCTGGTGGATACTACTTACTCTGCGCTAATCCAGTAAGATCTCTGCTACTTGGGATAATACCTGGGAGGCGCCACCAGACACCCGCACGTCCGCAAGAGAATCAGCGGCAGTCGGTCCGCGATTGATCACCGCTACGTTGGCGCCGGTTCCCCAGGCCTCCCGCAACACCCATAGTCCGGTTAAAACTGCCAGGGAAGTTCCCACTGCCAGCACCACGTCGGCTTCTCGCGCCGCCGCGAAAGAACGATCCATGGCCTCTCCCGGTAGCGCTTCCCCGAAAAACACGATTCCCGGTTTAATAATCCCGCCGCAACGCGGACAAGACAGCAGGTTGAACTGGCAGGCGCGTGCCGCCTGCTCATCGGCAGCCGCGAGCACTGCCACGTTTTTGGGGTCGGGATCGTCTTTTACGTCCGGATTAAGTTTGCGTAGCTCCTGGTCAATATGTTCGCGCGAAAACACTGCCCCACAACCTAGGCATTGGACTTCCTCAAAAGTTCCGTGCAACAGCTGCACATTCTTACAGCCCGCTTTCCGATCTAGGCCGTCGACATTCTGGGTGGCGATGCAGTTAATCAGCCCCGCCTCCTCTAGCCGCGCTAAAGCGTAGTGCCCCGGGGTGGGCTGCAGCCGCGCTACCGTTTTCCAAGTTTCTTGATTGCGCCGCCACACCCATTTTTGCCAATAACGCTCGCCTAAAAACTGATCCATATCGACAGTGGGCATCCCGGAAGAACCGGTGCCGCGATAATCCGGAATCCCGGCATCGGTGGACATGCCGGCTCCCGCGACCACAATCGTTTTTTTGCCGGCCATCAAATCCGCTATGGCCTGGGCTCCCGCCTTTTCATCAGTAATGAACTCGCTCACGTTTTGCCTCCCGCCCTCAGGTTACCCCGTTTAGAGGACGATTTCCGAGGAGGCAACCAGCGTCAACCGGTCTCGCGCTTTTTAACCCCGAAAATTTGCTGGTTAACCTGGTAAGTTATGGCGATTGTCAATAGGAGTCGCCTATTTGCCGGCAAACCCCGCTACAATTGGGGAAGGCAATTATCGATGCCGTCTGCAAGAAAGGAAGGGCATCCCTGTGAGACCGACACACATTCTGATTCTAATTCTGGTGTTAATCCTTGTTTTTGGAGCCTCGAAACTACCCGATATTGCCCGAAATATCGGCAAATCTGCAAAGGTTTTGAAGTCCGAACTTTCGGATCTTAGTGAAGACGACAACACCAAGCAGGTAGCGGCAGGAACTCAGAACCCCCAAATTCCAGCTGCTCCTTCTTCTCCGGCACCCACGCAGAACGCACAGACTTCCTCTCCGGAAGTAGTCAGCGGGCAGTCCGACACCGCGGATCCGCCGGAAACCAAATAGTTCTCTAACCCGATGCCGGGACAAAAAAAGAACAACCCGCAAGCCCGTATGCGGGTAAGCGAACACCTAATAGAACTGCGCAAACGCTTACTGCTGGCGCTGGCCGGGATTCTTGTAGCCTCGATTGGTGGCTGGTTCTTAGTTACCCCTACCCTGAACTGGATGCAGGCGCCCCTGTTGGCCGTGAGTGAGCAAGCTCCGCAACTAAACTTCCAAACGATTGGCGCCGCCTTTGATATGCGGATTCAGGTCTCGCTTTGGCTAGGAGTATTGATTTCTGCGCCCTGGTGGATTTTCCAAATTGGTGCTTTTATCGCCCCAGGATTGAAGCGTAAAGAAAAAATCTATATCGCCAGTTTTGGTTTAGTAGGGGTATTACTTTTCAGCGGCGGTGCCCTCTCGGGTATATGGGTGATCCCCAAGGCAGTTGCTATCCTTAACTCTTTTACTCCCAACGGAGCCCTAATGCTGCTAAGGGCAGATTCCTATATCACCTTCTTTATGCGGATGGTGCTGGCCTTTGGCCTGTCCTGCCTGGCGCCCGAAATCTTGGTGGCGTTGAACTTTATGGGGGTACTGAAAGCAAAAACCATGCTAAAAGGCTGGCGGTGGGCAGTGGTAATTGCCGCTGTTTTCTCGGCGGTTGCCAATCCCCTACCCACTGCCTGGCCGATGATTGTACAGATGTCGGCACTAATCGGGCTTTATCTGTTGGCAGTCGGGATCTCCGCTATCAACGACTGGATTAAGGCCGGAGGTAGCCTGAGTTCTCGCTTCGGTAAGATTTTGCGAAAACGGAAGCATTCCGAGGCATCCTCCGCTTCTAAGCAATAATGATTGCTCGAAATCCGCGCCTATTTTCGTGAGCTACGTTTTCAGAAAACAAAGCCGTAGCAAAGATTATCTTCCCTGGTATCGTTAATATTTGATACGGAAGCGCGGCCTTAATCCGGCCGCGGCAAGCGAAAGGGGAACATAATGGCGGGCAACAGCAAAAAAGACGACCCAGAAAAGATAGCGCAGATGCATCGCTGGTTAGACCAGGTGCGTGCAAACCTGCAATTGGAGGACAATCCGCTGGAGGCGGTGGAAGCAGAACTGCTGTCTCTGATTGGAAGCGTAGCCCATGGTCCTTCCCGCCCGGGAGCCCCTTTGACTGCCTTTCTTGCCGGATATCTAGCTGGTCAGGGCGCTGATGCCAAACAGGTTATTGCCCAGCTGCAAGAACTAGCTAACAACTGGCAAGACTAGCTACCTAGCATCAAACAGCAGATATTGGGTCGGGAGGGGTAATGCGCGTCGAATCTGGGGGTGAGGAATCCTCACCCCGGCTAGTTGACCGTTGGGGACGAGTAGCCGCAGACCTGCGCTTATCGGTTACCGACCGTTGTAACTTACGTTGCAGTTACTGCCTTCCCGAGGACGCCGACACCTGGATTCCCCGTCAGGATTTATTAACTCCCGCCGAGCTTGGGCGACTTTGCCAGGTGGCACTGTCTCTAGGAATTCGTAAAGTTCGTTTAACCGGGGGCGAACCCCTTTTACGCCCCGATTTAACCGAGATTATCCACCAGATTCGCCAGGCGTTCACGCAGGCGGGTCTGCCGGCAGATATTGCCCTGACCACCAATGCTATTGGTTTAGCATCTCGGTTAGATTCTCTGGTAAACGCGGGTTTAGGACGCATCAACATTTCTTTAGACACTTTGGATCCCGACCGCTATTTCGCCCTCGCAAAACGTGACCGTTTTCCCGAGGTGGCCGCGATTCTGGAAAAACTACCAGGTAGCGGCTTAGAGCCCATAAAACTTAACTCGGTGATTTTAGATCAGCAGTCCCTAGAGGAGACACCGGATCTAGTTCGCTTTGCGCTGCGGCGCGGATTTCAGTGGCGTGCGATCGAGTTTATGCCGATCGGCCCCTTAGGGGATTCGGCTGTAACTCGTCCGCATGCTCGCGATATTCTCGCGCGCCTGCAGGAGTGTTTTTCGCTCACCCCGATCGAAACTGATCCGGCGGCTCCGGCGCGGCGCTGGAACGTAGCGGCCGGCAGTGATCATCCTGCCGGGATTATCGGGGTTATTGCCTCCGAATCCGCGCCTTTCTGCGCTACCTGTGACCGAACCCGTCTGTCTGCTGATGGCAAGGTTTATTCCTGTCTGTTCTCTTTATCTTTTGTCGATTTACTTACTCCTTTGCGACAAGGTGCCTCTAATGACAAGCTGGCTCAACTTTGGCTAGCTGCCCAGGCAGCTAAGCCTGCCGGTCACCGTGAAATAGCGGGGGCGGGACGCAGAACCTATTCTCTTTCTCAGATCGGAGGCTAAGGCGTGATCACGGTACGTTTTTTCGCTGGCGCTGCTCAGGCAGCTGGTGTTGACAGCGCTAGAGTTCCGGCAGCTGCTAACCAGACCCTGCGGGAAATTGCTCAAGCAGCCAGCAGGAACGATCTGGCATCAATCCTAAAGGTTAGCTCTTTCCTAGTGGACGGCGCCCTCGCCGATGGCGACACCCCCCTCGGAGAATCCGCCGCCGACGGGCAGTTAGATGTTCTCCCTCCCTTTGCGGGAGGTTAGGAGTAGCACCCGAGTATGCGCGGGAAATAAGTTTTATCCGATCAGGTTAGGCGGGCGTAAAACTCGAAAAATAACCAAGTTATTTTTCGATTTTTTGGGCGGGAGGAAAAACTTATTTTCCGCGCAAGGGTCGGAACCCGCAAAAGACACGGCAGCAATGACAGTGCCCGGGCGGATGGACCTAAAGCATTTTTTCCATTAGGGGTAGATACCGTTCCCACGCGGGATTTTCTTCTTTTGGTTGTATTTCAGCGCTGAATTGTGGTTCCCAGTTTTCCCCGGGTATTTCCCCAGCAACGATCGCTGCCTGTCGAGCTGCTCCTTTGGCAACATATTCTCCGGCTTCGGGCAGGCGTAGCGAAATCTGCAAAATGTCGGCAAGTATCTGCGCTAAACTTTTTGATTTTGCCGCTCCCCCTATCAGCATCGCTTTGTTCACCGTGACCCCGCCAGCCCGCACAGATTCAAGCGCTGCGCGCATGTGGCAAGCTATACCTTCGAATGCCAGCCTGGCGAAATTCTCTCTAGTCATCGCTTGGGGAGTCATCCCGATAATGCTGGCTGTTGCCTCGGGAAGATTCGGGGTGCGTTCCCCCGCAAAATAGGGCAATAAAGTCATTCCCCCGCATCCGGTTTCACCCTTAACAGCGAGCTCATCAAGTTCGGCGTAACTAATCCCTAAAACCTGACAAAAGTAGTCTTGTATTTGCGAACCGTTAATAGTACACGCGAGTGGTAACCACTTTCCGGTGGCATCCATAAAACAGGTAACTCCGCTTTTCGAATCACGAAGAGGATGGTTAGAAACTGCCGCCACCACGCCGGATGTTCCTAAGGAAAGCGAGGCCTCTCCCTCCTGAAGGTTTAACCCCAAAGCCGCACCGGCGTTATCCCCACACCCCGGTCCCAAAATACACCTACCAAACTCTGCACTGGCGGTACCTACTTTTTCGTAGGGTTCCGCAATACGCGGCAGAATTATTTTTCGCGCTTCTGCTTCGGATATTCGCAGCGCATGAGCCAAAATGTCATAGCGATAGGATCCGTCCTCACAATCCACATATCCCGTTCCCGAGGCATCTGAAGGATCAGTAACGAGTTCACGCAAATCATTAGATCCCCGAATTTTCCAGGTCAACCAATCGTGAGGCAGACAAATTGCTGCAATCCGGTTTAAGTTTTCTTTTTCATGATCAGCCATCCACCGCAACTTTGTAACTGTAAGCGAAGCGACTGGCACGGAACCAACTGCCTGAGCCCAGAAATCGGCACCTTTTTCTTCAATTAAAGCCTTTGCGCTTTCTGCTGATTTTGTGTCATTCCAAAGTTGCGCCGGTCTA
This sequence comes from uncultured Varibaculum sp., assembly GCF_902489465.1. GTDB lineage: Bacteria > Actinomycetota > Actinomycetes > Actinomycetales > Actinomycetaceae > Varibaculum. The sequence goes on from NZ_CABTZZ010000032.1 coordinate 11,258, forward strand.
ATTACTTTTCCGGCTTCATCAAGTAACACCATGCCATGCTGTTGTCCTCCAACCGCGAGTGCAGTGACATCATTGAGGCCACCAGCCTGGGTGACGGCTGCACGAAACGCCTCCAGCCAAGAGCTGGGGGCTACTTCAGTTCCTTTAGGGTGGGGCATTTTGCCTTGTCGAACAATTTTTCCAGTTTCTACTTCGATTACCAGAACTTTACAAGATTGAGTTGAGGAATCTATCCCGGCTACTAAAGTCATTTTTCTCCTACATAGCATGGAGCGTACATATTCGCCCTTCGCTGGGCTAGACAACTCCGTCGACATTTACTTTGTTTTATTCCCAAACATAGGCTATTGAGCCATTAGTGATTAGTCAAGGCTCTTTTCGCAGGATATATGCGTGACATAACTCACTTTGATAATTATTTTATCTCTGTGCTAGTCTTTGTTTTGTTACGCAACAAATAGTCGATCTCTGGTTCGGGTGTAAAAAACACTCTTACCGATGGGCTCGTACGAGGAGGTACATATATGTCAGAGCTATGGAAAACGGGTGCTATCCCCTTTGTTGGAAACGAGAACCCCCAACAAGGGCTAGGATTCCACTTCTATCAACCGGACAGAGTTGTCGCAGGGAAGAAAATGTCGGAGTGGCTGCGCTTCGGAGTGGCCTATTGGCACAGCTTCCAGCAGCGATTGGTGGATCCCTTTGGCGACGGAACCGCGCAACGCCCGTATGATTCCCTAACCGACCCTATGGAGTTGGCTCTAGCCAAAGTTGATTACTCATTCGAGTTTTATCAAAAACTAGGCATTGAATTCTTCTGTTTCCATGACCGCGACATTGCTCCCGAGGGTGACACCTTACGGGAAACAAATCAAAACCTAGATAAAATCGTTGACCGGATTGAAAAGCGTCAACAGGAAACTGGAATAAAACTCCTTTGGAACACCTGTAATCTATTCACCAATCCGCGATTCCAGGCAGGAGCAGCTACTTCTCCATTCGCAGAGGTGTTTGCTTACTCGGGTGCTCAGCTTAAACATAGTTTGGAAATTGCAAAACGTTTGGGGGCAGAAAACTATGTGTTCTGGGGAGGACGCGAAGGTTATGAAAACCTGTGGAACACAGATCTAAAGCGCGAACAAGACCATATGGCCAGCTTCTTCCATGCCGCTGTGGATTACGCGAAAGAGATAGGTCTTGACGCTCAATTCCTGATTGAACCGAAACCTAAAGAGCCTACCACTCACCAGTACGATTTCGATGCTGCTACCAGCATTGCCTTCCTCAAGACCTACGGTTTGGACGACAGCTTCAAACTTAACTTAGAGGGCAACCACGCGAACCTGGCTGGGCATACCTATCAGCACGAAGTCCGAGTTGCGCGTTCCGCGGGTATGCTCGGATCGTTAGATGCCAACCAAGGTGACAAACTCTTAGGTTGGGATTTGGATGAATTCCCCTCAGACCTGTACGAAACTACTGCGGTGATGTGGGAAATTCTTTCCGAAGGAAGTATTGGTCCGCGCGGCGGTCTCAACTTCGATGCGAAACCACGGCGTAGCTCTTACACCGAAGAAGATCTATTCGCAGCACATATCGTGGGGATGGATTCTTATGCGGCTGGTCTACTGGTCGCCGCTAAGCTAAAAGAAGATGGCTTCATCGACGATATTCTGCAAAAACGTTACGCGTCCTTTGACCAGGGAATAGGCAAGAAGATTGAGGACGGCCAGTTTACCTTGGCCGACTTGGAGGATTACTCCCTAGACAAGACGCAATCTGAGCTAATGACTGCCAATGAATCTGGAGAACTAGAAACTATCAAGGCTACTTTGAACAACTACTTGGTAAAAGCTCTGGCTGACGCCTAGTTATTAACTGACATCTAGTAACGCCGGTTGGGTTCAGACAAACTGTCTGAACCCAACCCCACTCTCAATAACCGAGTTCCCAAAAGAAACTTACTAAAATAGCTCTACAAGCTGCGAAGATGCGGCAAATAATCGGTGATAATAATGCGAAAAAATAAAATTTCTATGACTTTCGTGTACCTGTTCGGTTCCCTAGGAGGACTACTCTTCGGATACGATACCGGCGTTATTTCGGGTGCAATTCTATTTATTCAAGACCAGCTCCAGCTTGATGCCTGGGGTCAAGGTTGGGTAGTTAGCTCGGTTCTGCTGGGAGCAGTAGCGGGTGCCGCCGTAATCGGTCCCCTATCTGACCGCTATGGGAGACGCCGCCTCATCCTCCTGGCTTCCATAATTTTCTTCGTTGGTGCCATTGGATCCGGCATCGCATCAGGGGTTGCGGTGCTGATTATTTCCCGCCTCATCCTCGGTTTGGGAGTCGGAACCGCCTCCGCTCTAATTCCCACCTACCTATCGGAAATGTCGCCAGTTTCCAAGCGCGGTTTCATAACCGGTTTGTTCCAACTGATGGTGATGACCGGGATTCTGCTGGCGTACGTCACTAACTACTCTTTCGCTGGTTTCTACACCGGGTGGCGTTGGATGCTCGGTATCGCAGCGCTTCCCTCGGCCATTTTGTTCATTGGGGCATTGATCCTACCTGAAAGTCCTCGCTACTTAGTTAAAGTAGGTCGCCCGGAAGTTGCAAGGCACTATTTGAGCGCTATGTATAAGGGCGATAAAAGCGAAGTAGAGACAAAAATTAAGGAAATTCAACACCAGGTTGATATGGAAGAAGGTACCTGGGTCAAATTGTTTGGAAAAACTGCCCGTCCAGCTCTCATAGCAGCCATTGGCTTGGCGATTTTCCAACAGATAATGGGCTGTAATACCGTACTTTATTACGCCCCCACTATCTTCACTGATGTCGGGTTTGGGGTTTCGGCGGCGTTACTTGCACATATCGGAATCGGCGTTTTCAACGTGATTGTGACCGTAATAGGTATTTGGTTAATGGACAAGATTGACCGCAAGAAAATGCTTATTTGGGGCGCTGTCGGTATGGCGGTTTCTTTATTAGTGATGAGCATTGGTATGCACTTTTCCAGCCATAATCAAATCGCAGCCTATATTTGCGCGATCGCGTTAACGATTTACATCGCGTTTTTCTCGGCAACTTGGGGACCGGTCATGTGGGTAATGATTGGGGAAATGTTCCCCCTGAATATCCGCGGCATCGGAAACTCTTTCGGAGCGGTAATCAACTGGAGTGCCAACTACGTGGTATCGCTAACTTTCCCCTTCCTTCTAAATCGTTTCGGTACCGGCAGCTTGTTCCTCGGTTACGCAGCAGCTTGCGTACTGGGAATTTGGTTTGTCCACAGTAAGGTTTTCGAAACCCGTAACCGCTCCCTTGAGGAAATTGAGGACGGCTTGCGGAAGGGCACCCTGAAATAGGACGCTACTAAACAGAATAAAAATTTACCAATCGCCACCGAACTGGCAGAATAAATATTGTTACAAAGCAAAGTATTGCCAGTTCGGTGGCACTTTTCTATGCTCTATTCCAAGGAGTGATAAATGAGACCTGGGAAAAATGCGCAAACTATCAGGAAAGAGAATCTACTTCTTATCCTGGAAAATATTTTGTGCGCAGACGGAATAGTTTCGCGGGCACAGCTCGCACAAAAGACGGGATTAACTCGGGCTACCGTTTCTCGCCTGGTAGACGAACTAATAGACTTGGATATTCTTGATGAACTCGATCCAGTTCGTAGCACAATAGGCCGACCGTCTGCTCCTCTGGTTGCCAAAAGTGGCACTTTTTGCGTCGTAGGTATTGAAGTTGCCCTGCAATACATTTCGGTAGTGGTTACGGATTTATCTGGTGCTGAACTCTACAAAGTTTTACAACCTATAAACGCACGATTATCTGATCCAAAAGTAATTTTGCGCTCTTGCGCAGAGATGCTAGACGGGTGGAAAACTCCCGTGGGAGTTCGTATTGTTTCAGTAGTAATAGCCATCCCCGGTCTAGTTTCAAATGCCAAGCATCGAATTGTGACAGCACCTAACTTAGGCTGGAGTGACATCAAAATTACAGATTTTTTTGTTTCCCATAAACACCCCAAAACCCCGATAACCGTGGTAAACGAGGCAGATGCCTCCGCATATTCAATGCTGTATAAAAATCCTGGCCAAATAGGCGGTACTTCCGATTTTCTTTACTTATCGGCTGGGGTAGGCGTCGGTGCTGCATTGATATATGAAGGTCGTTTATTCAGTGGACAGCACGGGTGGGCAGGAGAAATTGGGCATATGTGCGTAGATACCGGTGGCCCGAAGTGTAGTTGCGGTTCCAATGGCTGCTTAGAACAATATGCCGGATTAGACGCTATGCTCACTCGCGCAAATCTCCCCGTCGGTGAGTCTGTAGCTCCTCTAATTGACCATATGGAAAAAGGAAACTTGCAGGCTCGTGAGACTGTTGATTTATGTGCAAAATCCCTGGGAACCACGATCGCGAACGTACTAAATCTCTTGGATCTAGACACGGTAGTCATGGGGGGGCATTTCGCCCAGCTATTTAACTATATGGAAGTGATCCTAATGTCCGAGCTGAAATACCGGTTACTGTCCTCCAGATGGTCCAGCATAACTGTAAAACCGGGACAGCATGGAACTTTCACCGCTGCACATGGTGCTTGCCTGCTGGGATTCGAGCGGTTTCTTCACAAACCGGGGCTCTGGGCTAAGCCATAACAACAGCCACGGTGTCAGCGCGCTGCTATGCGCAGGGACAAGTTTTTCTTTCGCCCATATTTACGGGTCTGGCTCGGTAAAAGCACTCCGGGGTCAGCGCGGGGGGAGAAGTTTTTCCTCCCGCCCAAAAAATCTAAAAATGACTTGGTCATTTTTAGATTTTTACGCCCGCCTAGCCTGATCGGATAAAACTTCTCCCCCGCGCTAAGGGTTACGACTATCGATTACCCGCACGACGGATGACATTTCGGACTTTTCCCGCGCAAAAGTTGCGGCTGTCGATTGGCGTTTTGTACTTCTCCTTGCGACTAGGAAAAGACAAAGTAACCATCACAGCGCCCGGCGGATCGCTGCCGAGGGATAAATAAAGAACAAAACCTAAAACATCGGATACTCGCTAACCCACCGATTTGCAACCAATTCTTTTTATTCTCTCTACACTGGTCAACCTGTCCCCACGCGAGGGTAACGGGAAGGAAAGGAACAAAGCTCAGTAGCGGGGGAGGAGATTTTCCCGAGTGGGTGCGGTGGGCATAAGAATTTGGACACTGTAGCACCTGGGCGGATTTATGCCTCAGGACAAACAGAAAATCACATTCCAAAGATTCGGATACACACCAACTCACCGATTTTCAAGCAATTCTTTTATTTTCACGAACTGGTCAACCTGTCCCCACACAAGAGCAGCGGGCACAAAAATCGATCGGTAGCGGGAGTAGATTTTATCCGAGTAGGTGCGGTGGGCATAAGAATTCGAAAAACGTTGCTACGTTTTTCGAATTCTTGGGCAGGAGGAAAAATCTACTCCCGCACACCCAGAAAGATTTTAACCTGCGGGGACTCTAGGGACAGTTTGCCCAGTGGTTACTTCCATCGGAGAAGTATTGATCCTTCCAGATCGGCACCTGCGCCTTGATCTGGTCAACGATTTCGGCGGTCACTTTGAAGGCAGCGCCGCGATGCGGGGCATCAACTACCACTAGTAGGGCGGTTTCTCCGATCTCTAGCCGCCCGATCCGGTGGCGTACAAAAACCGCATCTAAACCTTCAGCGTTATCCCCCGCTGCCTCCGGGGAAAGCGCGTCCTCGCCCTCGGAAAGGACAAGTTTAATCGCGTCCCGGACGGCTTTAAGCAGAAATTTCTCCGCCTCCGGATGGGCAGAATAAATCAGGTGGGTTACTCCTTGACCACCGTCATGATTACGGACGCAACCATTAAAGACCACGCGCGCGCCACTAGTGGCCGGAATATCCGCTATCGCCGGGGACGAACTGGGATCTGCCAGGGATTCTTGTGTCATTTTTACATCGAATAGCATCTTTCACCCTTCTGAAGCGCTCTACCGGTATTGTATAAGGCAGTAGCTAGGGGAAAGGACGCGCATGGTTTTTGAACGAGATCGCCTCACCGCCACCGTGGACGGGATTGGCGAGCGCGGGATTGATTCTTTGCAGGCGGCACGGATTTTGGTGGTAGGCGCGGGTGGTTTAGGCTCGCCTGTCCTGGCCTATTTGAGTGCCGCGGGGGTTGGCACCTTGGGTATTTCTGATCCCGATCGGGTCGAACAATCGAATCTGCAACGCCAAGTAATCCACCCGGCCTCTAGCTTGGGGCAGGTTAAATCGGTGTCAGCCGCGGCTACTGTCCATGCTTTGAATCCAAATGTGCGGGTGCAATTGGAACCGAAGATCACTGATGATAATGCCCGCAGCATTATCAGCGCCTATGACTTGGTGATTGATGCGACTGATAATTTTTCCGCGAAATATCTACTTTCGGATACTTGCGCCGAGGTGGGGCGCCCGCACCTGTGGGGAACTTTAGTGGCGATGAATTTTCAGATTTCCGTATTCGCCGAGGGGCTTACTTTACGGGATCTATATCCGGCGCCTCCGCCCGCGGGAACTACCCCCACTTCGCGGGTAAATGGCGTGTTGGGAGCGGTTTGTGGGCAGGCCGGATCGATTCTGGCAACGGAAGCTATCAAAATGATTGTGGGAGTAGGCGAACCGCTTATCGGAAAACTATTAATCGTCGATGCGGGCAGCGGAAAATGGAATGTAGTGCATTTTGGGAACGGATCCCCAAGGCAAGCAACGGTATCCGGAAAGGATAAGTAATTATGAAAGCGGTAGATGAATATCTGAACCAGGTGTTAACCCAGGTAAATTCGCTTCCACCTACAGTGATGCCGGTGGCGGAGGCTTTGGGCACCACTTTGGCGGAAGATGTTTTTGCCCGTTTCCCGGTACCACCTTTTACTAATTCCGCTATGGATGGGTTCGCGGTGCGGTCTGGCGATCTACCGGACGTCCTCGAAAATACGTCGATCCCGGCGGCTACCCAAACAGAAAAAACCGCAGAGCTGGTGCCTGCCACTACGCCCAGCCAAACCGAATTACCCAGCGCCCCGGGGGATGATGGCGCCAAAAAAACTTTGCCTCTAACTTTGCCCGTGGAAGCCGATATTGCCGCTGGTGATAACGGGGATTATCAACTCAGTCCCGGTCATGCTATCCGGATTATGACTGGCGCACGGATGCCGGCTGGCGCCGATACCGTGATTAAAGTAGAGGACACTACCCTGCCGCCTGGCCCACTTGACCTACCTAAAGAGGTCACGATTGAGCGTTGTCCGCGTGCAGGCGCCAATGTGCGCAAGGCAGGCGAGGACGCCGCCGTGGGTGACCTGGTACTAGCGGCGGGAACAGTCCTTACTCCCGCGGCACTTTCTTCGGCGGTTTCGATTGGCTATTCAGAGTTACCGGTGTATCGCCGCCCGCGAGTAGCAGTAATCTCTACCGGGTTGGAGCTGCGTCCAGCAGGCGCGACCCTGAAGGGTGCGCAAATCCCGGACTCGAATTCGGTGCTGCTAGAGGCGTTGTTGCGCCGCCAAGACGTAGTGGTGTCGGGGGTTTACAGTTCCGATGATGAACCGGAAGTGTTTGCGAAAACCTTGCAGCAGGCTGCCCAGGGTGCGGATTTGATTGTCACTACTGGCGGAGTGAGTGCGGGTGCCTATGACGTGGTTAAACAAGTTGGCTTATCCGGAGGTTTAGCGTTTACCAAAGTGGCGATGCAGCCGGGTAAACCACAGGGGTTTGGCACTATCGCCGCCCCCGATGGCTCCGATGTCTATGTGGCAACTTTGCCGGGCAACCCGGTCAGTGTGTTTGTGTCTTTCCACGTATTTGTACGTCCGGTTTTGGCCGCTTTGGCTGGCAAACAGGGGCGTGCGGCGCTGCAGACTCGCGCCGCCACTACTACGGTGGCTTGGAAGTCCCCTGCGGGTAAACGCCAGTTCGTGCCGGTACATTTGACCGAGGCAGAGCGGGTAGGCGATACTCCCACGGTTACTCCTACTCACCGTTTAGGGGCGCGTTCACACTTTGTGGCTTCCCTGCATCAAGCGAATGCGCTGGCAATCATACCGGAGGACGTAACCGAAGTGGAGCAATGGAGTCTGGTAGATGTGTTGCCCTGTTAGAGACACATTTATAGCACCATAGAGCGGTTCGCACCAGAAAAGAAGGAACAGTTATGGAAGACAAAGAGGCACAGCATTTACCCCATTTAAACGCAGACGGGCAGGCACATATGGTGGATATTACTGGCAAACAGCCCACGGTGCGCCAGGCGCGGGCACGCGCTTTTGTACAGTGCTCACCCAAGATTATGGCGGCTTTGCGAGCCGGAGAAGTCCCGAAAGGGGATGCTTTAGCGGTGGCACGTATTGGTGGAATCGCGGCCTCCAAACGTACCCCCCTGCTGCTACCCTTAGCTCACCCGATTGGGGTGCATTATTGCGCGGTGGATCTCCGCCTGGCGGAGGAAGGGGTAGAGATCCTCGCTACCTGCCGCACTGCTGACCGCACCGGAATCGAAATGGAGGCACTCACCGCTGCCTCCGTGGCCGCTTTAAACCTGATTGACATGGTGAAAGGGGTAGACAAAATGGTCTCTATCCGTGAGTGTTACGTCCTGGAAAAGCGAGGAGGTCGCTCGGGAACTTGGGTGCGTCCGGGATGCAAACAAGAAGCGGCAGCTAAGGAAGTTGCTCATGGCTAGTTCACCGCAGCATCTCAACGGGATGATTGTTCTGGCGGGCGGGACGGGCAAGCGTCTGGGCGGGTGCAGTAAACCTGATCTCCTGATTGCCGGGGATCGCCTTATCAGCTGGACACTGTCTTTCTTACCGAAGGTTCCCACTGTGGTGGTGGCTCCCGAGGAAGTCGAGGTTCCCGAAAAGGTTTTCCTCACCATGGAGGAGCCTCCCGGTTCGGGACCGGCAGCCGGGATAGTTGCGGGCTGGCACCGTTTAGCTGCCTCGTTCGTGTTTTCGCCCTCCGATATTATCGGGGTTTGCCCGGTGGATGCTCCCCTTTCCGGTTTTGCTTTGCGGCAGCTGGCAAGACATTTACAGGAAACTAATGAGGACGCAGCCGAAAAAGAAAAAATACTCTTAGGGCAAGTCGGAGAGGTTACCCAATATGTTCTGGGGGTCTTTACCGTGCGAGCGCTGATGGAGATGGCGCGGGCGAAGCCCTTAAATCGTTCGGTGCGCGGAGTGCTAGGTGAAATCGGGTTTGCCACCCGCGAGATTTCCCCGGATTATGCCCACGATGTGGATACGCCGGCAGATATCGCCCCGGTAACCGAGTTGCTGCGTATCTCCCGCTAGCTAGGTGAGGGCACCGGGGCAGGTCGGGCGAGGGGGGAGAATTCTCCTCCTCCCCAAGAAATTGGAAAAAGTAAAGGGGTTTTTCCAATTCTTTTGTCCCCCCCGCATGCGCGGAACAATCTACTCTCCCGCCAC
>NZ_CABTZZ010000033.1 GCF_902489465.1 uncultured Varibaculum sp.
CCGCCGTTCCCGCCAGTGCAGATGCCACTGTGGCCAAGCAGATCGCCACCTCTGTGGATTCTGGGCAACTGGCAAAAGGTACGGTTGAGAAGCTGACCGTTAACCAAGAAGTTACTTCTGGGGTGGCAGAGCCTACGCAGTCGAATGTAGCTGCGAAGGTAAGCGCTGCGCCAGCTCCGGCTAGGGCTACTGCGTCCGCAGCTACCCAGAATACGCAGCGCTCGTCCTCAGAATCTGCTGAGACCTTCGTGGGTCGCGACCTCGGTAAAGCTGATGGTACTGCGGTAGGAATTGCGATGCAGTATCGGGGCGTTCCCTATGTTTGGGGCGGCACTACTCCTAGTGGTTTTGATTGCTCCGGGTTTGTGGGCTATGTGTATCGTCAGCTGGGGTATTCGCTACCTCGCTCAACTGGTGGGATTGCTGCTGCTGGTACTAAGCTTCCGCTCAGCCAAGCACAGCCCGGTGATATTTTGTGGAAGTCAGGTCACGTGGCCATCTACGTTGGCGGCGGAAAGCTGATTCATGCCCCCAAGCCAGGTGATCGCGTTAAGGTAGCACCGATTTATTCGAACGGCTTCAAGGTTATTCGCCTGTAGCAACTGACTGCCTGTAGGCTACGGCGGTGCGCTAGGAGTAACTGCTGTTGCTGATATTGGGTGCTGGTCTGGATGCGTGACTTTCATGTGAGGGTAGCGCCAGAATATTCTTAAGAAAGCAGTTAAGAACGTAGCGCCGATAGGTTCTTAATAGTTTTTGCTGGTTGTGACCCGAGGGATTCCCTCGGGTCACAATCTTTTTAACTATTTCCCTGTTGCTGCTTACTCCACTTTATCCCGTCGCTGGCGGGTCTTTCCGTCTCCGGAGGGTACATTTGCGCGTGGAGGGTGATTCTGGCGCGTATATTGCCTGCATGTGTGTCTACGCCTGACGCTTTCACCCTCCAGAGCTGAGATTACCCTCCAGCTCTAGGCAATTCGCCTTTTCGACCCCCCTAGTATTCCTCGCGCTGGCGGGTCTTTAAGGTGCTGGCGGCTCTTTTTATTTCGGGAGGGTGTTTAAGGCGTACGGGCATTTAGGTCTCGGGAGGTTATTGTTGCGTCTGGAGGGTGGTTTTGCATGTGGAGGGCGCTGCTGTCGCGCATATTTCCTAGTAACGAGATACTACCCAACATTTACACCCTCCGGAGACTAAATTGTCCCTCGACTTTTTATCAACAGTCCTTACAGTTCGCTTCTGTTCCTCGCGCTAGCGGGTCTTTCTGTCTCGGGAGGGTGTTTTTGCGCGTGGAGGGTGATTCTGGGCTTGGAGGGTGATACTGGCATATATATTGCCTGTTTATGTGTCTACGCCTGACATTTTCACCCTCCAAGGACTTAGAACATACAGAAAAATAAGTCCTAGTAGATGAATGGGTAGGTGCGGATTTTTTGCTATTCATTAAGGAGGGCGCAGGTATTCCTTTTAATTAGGGTGGCAGGTTCGTCCTCCGCGGGCAGGAATATGCTTATGAGGTGCGGATGGAAAGGGAACAACAGAATCTGGACGGAATAAGGAGGACGAGCTAAGGAGGAGTGATGACTAGGGGGGGGCGATTGATCTGTATCGTGCATGAAACAACCACTCCCGGCGAGGGCATTAACCATAAAAGAACTGTTCAAAGGGACAGTGGAGTCAGGGCACTATAGACCTTTACATATTAAAGGCAGGCTTTTTCAAACGGTACAAGTGTGGCAGTGCCACCCCGTTCCAGCTAGTGCCTAACTGTTTGCACAGTAATTTTGCGAAGCCCAAAGTGTCTGCCACGTCCTCGTAGGTAAAACGGTAAATATGCCACCCGAGTTTTTGTAGCCTGCTTTGGCGGTGCTTTTCCCCTTGAATGGCGTCGAAAGCTTTGCGAGGATCGCTGCTCTGATACTTTTGCATACCGTCGATTTCGAACGCCTCGCGAATCTTCGGGAGAGCGGCATCCAGGAAATAGCTTTGAGCGGGAGAAATCTGAACTTGAAACTGAGGAATTAGGCGCTTCACCTGTGCTAACTGAGCTGCGGCATGAAATAAAGATTCCGCGTAGCTTTCGAATCGGGGATCCATATTTGCGAGGATTCGCCGAGCTTGAGGTGCCCCGAGTCGTTTTCGATAGTTGTTGGCGAGGTCTGTCATTTGCGCACGCAGTTTTGGAATCCGATCTGCGAAAGTCTCTCGGCCGCGACGATCAAGTTCACGCCACTGCGGAATTAGCTTTCTAGCTGCGGAATCAGCAACTGCTTGCGCGCTTCCTGCTGGGAGCCAGGCAGAGCATTGCAACGTGGTCGTAGGAAGGTCGGTGATGCGCACTCGGTGCCCAATATATTTAGTGGAATCTTTTGGAAGGGCGATCTTGTGGAAAATTAATGGAGTCGGTGGCATTTTCGTGCGGATAGGGCGCCCTTGGGAAGTATCAACATCAACCCACGCTGGCAGCAGTTTCTTTTCAAAATGCCTAGTCGAGGTATGGATAGGAGTATCGCCTCGCAGTGATTTTAGGGATAGACCATGCAACAGGGCGGCGGTAACCCCGATAAACACCGGGGGAGTGTGGCATCGCGCCGCGTGGGAGGCGATTTGTCCTAACTTTACGTAGCGGATCCGCTGCCATTTGTTCGCTGATTTAAGAGGCCTGATCACGTGTCCGCGCCCGACTTTAATTAGGGAGCCGTTTGCTAGGGAGTCTTCTAGGACTCTCCGCGAAAAGGCCTGGGTGCTGATGAGTTCAGGAAACATAGCTACACCGCTTAATTCAAGTTAGTTCAGGTTGGTTCAGGTTGTTTTTGGAAACATAGCTACATCGTGCCAGGCATAGTTTGCCGAGTCTCGTCCTCAATAACCAGACAAGGATATTTTCGGTTTGTTTGTACCTGGGGACTGGCGTTATCGGGTCTTGGTTTTTAGATGCCGCGGGAGGGTACTTATGTCTTGGGAGGGTGACCATGTCGTTGGAGGGTGTTTTCGCCCCGGGAGGGCGCTGTTGCGCGCGGAGGGCGTTACTGTCCCGGGAGGGTGGAAAGGTTACGCGGGACGAGGCGACCGGGTGTTACGGCTGGTTAAAAGACCCTCCGGTGACATTTTCACCCTCCAGCGACGTAAATACCCTCCGAAGGCAGATCCATCTTCCGGCGGTAAGCTAGCTTTCGGGGACGGGGAGGCGGAGGGGGCGGAATCGATGCGTTTGTCCTTATATATAGTGCTGATTCCTTTTGCGAGGAGGGCGCGCTTGTCTCGGGAGGGTGATTTGTTTCGGGATAGTGTTTTCGCCGTGGGAGGGCGATTTTGCCTTGGGAGGGTGGAATGGTTGTGTGTTTGGCGGAAAGTACTGGTGGATTCTGGTGAAAGCACCCTCCGGCGGCAAATTGACCCACCGGCGATGAGATTACCCTCCGGAGACGAAATTGAGCGTTTATGGTGGAGAGGCTCTAAAATCAGCAGTCCCTTGATGAGGGAACCGTGCCGGATGCACTGACGAGCTGGGACGTGCTGAAGATGTGGGGAATATAGATAATCGGGGACAGGTAAACATGCTGGGATACGTAATTAATCTGGGATGCCTAAAAAATCTGCCAGCTACCGACAATCGGGGGCGCACCGAATGGCGGGGCGTAGACAAACCGGGACAGGTAGATATGCTGGGATACTTAATTAATCTGGGATGCGTAATCAATCTGGCTACATAGACAAACTGGGACACGTAGACAATCTGACAACTACCGACAATCCGGGATACGTAGACAAATTGGCGGGGTCTAGGCAACCCGACAACCCGACACCTACCGACAATCTGGAACCCACCAATAATCTGAGCTTAATAGGACGTATGTCCTCAGGGCCGAAATAATCTAAAACAATCGGACGAAAATGCAAGAAAAGCTGTAATAGTTTGCAGGAATAGCTCGCCCGAACTGTTGTGAAAAAAAGATTAATCTACTATCATTGAAACTAACTATTTGAGTTGAGGAATAGCTGTAACTTTTGGTGGCTGGCTCATAGTAGAGGTGTTAACGTGGCAAGTAAGGTAGTTAGCAGAAGGCTTATTGCTTCGCTGTCGGTTTTAGGGCTGTTGTTGTCAACATTGCTGGTGATCGTGCCGATGACGGCGCCCGCAGTTGAACAGAGTAACTCCGCTAAAGCCACCTCTGCTACCGGCAACAAGTCCGCAAAACTTTCTGCAAGCACCAACCACTCCACCACCAGCAACACCAAAAACTCCAGCGCCGCCACCGATAATAACCAGGCGCAACAGTTCAATTTCCAGCAGACTAATGCCGGCGTTCCCCAAGCACTTCGCGTTCCAGCTCCGATGCGGGCGGGGGTACCCCCAACTGACGACCGTTTCACTTTCAATGGAACGGAGCTCACCGGCCTGACAGATAAAGGTAAGGCCGCGCTAGAAGCTAATAAAGAACTGACCATCCCGGCGGGTACTACCAAGATTGCGGAGGGCGTGTTTTCGGGGCTGAATCTCACAAAGGTTACGTTGCCGGATTCGGTTACCGAGGTTGCAGATCGCGCGTTTTACGATAATCAGATTTCGAAGCTTACGGCGCCGGGTTTGAAGATTATTGGTGAGGGCGCATTCCAGAAGAACAAGCTGACCGATTTCGAGTCTTCCACGGTGGAAACTATTGGCGAGGGCGCGTTCAGCGATAACGCCCTGAAATCGGTAAAGATTAAGAGTGCGCCGGTAACCGTTATTCCGGCGAACACTTTCCGTGATAATCAACTGGATACGGTGGAGCTGCCAGATACTGTCACCGAGATCGGTGCCAGCGCGTTTGCCAATAATATGCTTAAGGGAGTCACGCTTCCTTCTAAGCTGGCAAAAGTGGGGCAGGAGGCTTTTAGTGGTAACCAGATTGAGAAGGTGAAGATTCCATCTACTGTCACCGATTTTGGTCCGGAAGTGTTTGCGAATAACCAGCGCTGGGTGGTGCTGGATAAGGCTGATGGGCAACAATCGCTCCCGGCCGCGGTAAAGTCCGAAAAGTACAATTCTGGGTTTGGTCAGGTGGCCGCGGAGGATACGGTCTCGATTACCATTAACTACATTGATGCGGATACTAATAAACCTTTACGTAGCCCCCAGGTGCTGCAAAGTGAGTTCACCGAACCAGACGGAGTCTATTTCGCGGGCGAAGAAAACACTATTAAGGCACCGCAGCTGGCTGGCTACGCGGTGACTCCAGATTCCCAAAAGATTACCCCGCAGGCCGGGGCGGCTAATGAGGTCACTTTTAAATACAAGAAAACCGATTTCTCACCCAAGATCAGCGGGGAAATTGTAAAGCATATCGCTAAAGATGGCGATGGTTCCAAAGCAGCCCTGCTGGCGGGGGTGACCGCGACAGACACTGACGGGAATGATATTACCGCTTCCCTGACAGTTTCTCCCGAATCAATAGACACCAGTGTGCAAGAGGCTACCTACGATGTCTACTACACCGCTACCGATTCTAAGGGGCGCACCAAGACCGTTAAAGGCAAAGTGGCAGTAGGTCCGGATTGGCCAGAAAAAACCATCTGCCCCGGATGGCAAGTAAAAGACTTCAAGTATCACACCTGGACTGATTCTAAAGATAAACAGTGGAACTCTGTAGCTGGTTTTAGCACTACCGGATTGGCGAAATATAGAGCTGGTCAGACTAAAAATAGTACAGATTGGTGCTGGCCCACTATCGGGGACAAAGGACAGCCAATCGACTCTATTTCTGAGGACGCGTTCCGGTCGACACCTTTGACTTCGGTGCCAGATTCCTGGGGGAATATAGAACACATTGGAATGCGGGCGTTTGTGAACTCTAAACTTACCGCGCTGCCGGATTCCTGGGGCAAGGTTAAGAGTATTGATTATTATGCTTTTCAAAATAACCAGCTAACCGCTCTTCCTAAATCTTGGGGGGATGTCTCCTACTTGGGGGATTCAGCTTTTAAGAATAATAAGATTACTTCCCTGGAGGCGCCCTGGGGCAAGATTACTGACCTTCCCGAGGGTGTATTTCAAGACAATGAAATAGTTTCGGTGCCGGATTCTTGGGGCGACATAACTCGTATTTGGCAACTAGCATTTTACGGGAACCAGCTTACTGCCCTTCCCGATTCTTGGGGGAAAGTAGCTACTCTGGGTAGGCATGCCTTCTACAACAATAAGCTGACTGCGCTGCCGAATTCTTGGGGGAAGATCACCTCCTTACCCACCAGTGTCTTTGATTCCAACCAGTTAGTTTCCTTACCCGCTTGGGGTAGGGTTACGGAAGTTGGTGGCTCCGCGTTCCAAAACAATCAAATAACTGCGCTCCCTGACTCATGGGATGAAGTCGCTAGCGTGGGTGAAGCCGCGTTCAGGAATAATAAAATCGCTGCGTTAACTGCTGACTGGGGCAAGATTACCTCTCTGCCCTCATTTGTATTTAATAATAACCAGATAGCTTCGCTGCCAGCTTGGGGGTCAATTACCAGCATCGGGAATTCTGCATTTGAGAAAAACAAGCTAACTAAACTCCCAGATTCTTGGGAAAACGTGTCTCGGCTAGGCACGAGTAGTTTTGCTTCTAACCTGTTAACTTCTTTGCCGGATTCTTGGGGCAAGATAACCGTTATCCCCGAAAAGGCTTTCTACGATAACCAACTGGCCTCGCTGCCCGCCTGGGGATCGGTAACCACTATCGGTAAGAACTCGTTCGTGCGAAATAACCTCACGGTACTTCCGGACTCGTGGGACAGTGTAACCACCATTGAACCTTGTGCTTTTGCGGGTAAGAACATTTATAAAGATAACGCTTATCCCGATTACCGTTGTTACCCGTCTGAGGCAAATACCGGTACTAATATTAACCAGATTCAATCCCTACCATCTTCTTGGGGGAAAGTGAAGACTATTGGGGCTCAGGCTTTTATGGGCAATGCCCTCACCGGTCTGCCGGATTCGTGGGCTAGCGTTACTAGTATCGGCGCCGAGAGTTTCAAAGATAATAAAATCACTGCTCTGACCGCTCCTTGGGATACTTTCACGCAGATTCCCCGTGGCGCGTTCTTAAACAATGAAATAGTTTCTCTGCCACCCTCTTGGGGCAAGATTACTGTAATCGGAAGATACAGTTTCTTGGACAATCGGCTAAAGGCTTTACCCAGTTCCTGGGGTGAAGTTAGAGAAATTCACTATGGAGCTTTTGCCAATAATGAGTTGACGGCGATACCAGATTCTTGGGGCAAGATATCTATCTTAGGTGGGCGTGAGCGGGGAGCACCTATATCCAGATGGGATCCTCATGCTACCGTCTTTGGGCATTCTACCTCTAACTCGCAGACCAAGGATATAGATAGGGAGAAAAATAAAAATAATATCACCGTTCTCCCGGAATCTCTTGGTGATTTGTATTACATCCATGCTGATACTTTTTCCTCAAACATGCCACGAGGAATGGTATTTACGGTTCCGGATGCTCCCTTGATTTATGACGGTCAGCAGTATGATCGTCTAGAACATGCAGTAGAAATGTTCTCAGGCGTAGGTTGGGGTAAAGGCGGCGCTGGCTCTAATACTACCTACGGCGGTCTTAATGGGCCTATATATCTGCGACCGGAGTCGGGTAAGAACCCCAATAATGTATCTGGATACACTACTGGATATGGTAACGACGTCATTATCCTCACCGATTCCCAGGTGCGGGTACGCTACCTTGATCAGGAAACCGGTCAGCCGTTGGCACCGGAAATAAACCGCCCCATTAGCAGTAAAGAGGGCGATAGCAACCAGAATTATGTGCTAGTGCCGCCTATGATTGAAGGCTATTCGCTGCCTCCTAGCCAGACCATTAAGCTAGACGGCAACGACAAGGACATAGTTTTCAATTACCAGAAGGCTCCAGCAGAGATGACGGGCTCTTACGCACGTCTGGATTTGACTGGAAGAATAAACCAGCCTGGCTGGCCCGAGTCCAATGAGCTAGAAGAGGAATTCGGCAATAATATGCGCGTTGACCTCACCTACGGTGGGGACGCTGGAACCTCGATAGTTAAGGATGGGGTTATTCGGGTAACTTATGATCCTACCCGGGTAGAAGTTGCGGATTGGGATAATACTTCCAGCCAATTCTTTACCTCAGTTAAAGTAGTTGCTCCGGGAGTCCTGGAAGTTAAGCTGAAGCCGAATTACGATAGCTCTACGCGAACCAGTATTCCTATCTACTGGCGTATAAAGAAGCGGATCACCGCCTCGGACGCAGTTTTCCCGGTCAAAGCGGAATTGGTTGATACTGCCGCGGACGGGAAGCAGTATGTGCTCACCCCGCACCCGGATTCTAAACCGGGGCCGGTGAACCTGAAAGGATACTATCCGCTACCTTCTTTCACGAAGGATACAGTAGGGTGTTATCTCGCCGTATGCAGGGACTACGATGACGATCCGGAAGGAGACGTCAGCACCTCTGGCAAAAACGCGGTCACCTTTACTTTCGGAGTAAAGAAATTGATGCGGAACGTGCGTGGTTACACCATCACTGACCAGTTGCCGCTATACACCAAGACCGATGGAACCCAGGCACGCGCCCAGTTCGTAGCCGATGAAAACCCGGGGTGGGAGCTAGGCAAAGATGGGCTCACCCTCACCTATACCAATACCGAAAAACGTCTGCATACGGAGAGCTCCGGTCTAGGTAGCTTGAAGTTGCATTTCCCGGGGGCAAAGAAACAAAAACGGATTGATAACCACGCCGATTTCACTCTGACTCCCGAGGAGCAAGGCCCGAAAGAACCGCTGCTTACGGGGGCGGCAGATACTAACTTCAGCTTCTATAAGCCGATGGAGACTGCACCTCCAGGGGTTCCCCTAACGAAGGTTGCTGCTGGCCCGCACTTCCGTGATGGAGCCGCGGTAATCTACGACACTAAGCAAGATCGCTCTCTTGAGATCGATTGGAATGTACTTACCAATAACATTACGGATACCCCTGTGAACCTAAATCTTAGGGACTTTGACCTTGATGACCGTTTGCAGTACACCGGTATTACCCCTGACCCGGTATTTGTGGGTGGCACCCTAGAGATTATTAGTCCCACTGGCGAACCGGATAAATATAAAGTTCTTTATTCCATGGGCATTACAGGAACTGACCGGATCGATCTGCCGGAGGATCTTACCTCCTACCAGAACATCCAGTTGCGGTGGAGCAGCGTTAAGGCTACGCAGCCAGGACAAAAAACTATTACCAAGATTCACACCAAGCTCCGCGACCCGGATAATAACCTCTGTGAGGGTCTGAAGTGCCAAGCTGACCTCAGAAATAAGGTGCAGGGCGGGGAACGTATTAAAGAGGCTCATGTCAAGGTGAAGCCCGAAGGTAAGAAGCTTAAAGCTCGCAAAGTCAACACTTTTGACAAGGCTACTCTCGCCGGTAAAACCGGTACCTATACCGTAGGCGCGGAGCTAGAAACCGATTACGGTGACCCCTTAACCGGTTTTGAGCTGGTAGATGTGCTACCTAGAGGGTTGGAAGTTAACCGGGTCACGCTGACTAAAACGTTTGCGGAACTGCCCGGAGCCCGTTACCAGATTCTTTCTAACTTCAATGGGACAGGACGCGTAGCGGTTCGTTTCCAAGCGGATCAGGTCACCGATCCCAGCCAGGTATACAGTGTGGGACAGCTAGAGACCACTATTACCAGGGGTGTTATCGACGGTGACATCGTTAACGAAGCGTTCGTGCATGCTCAAGGCAATGTTGAGTATCCAGAAGACAAGAGCGACAAAAACAAAGACAGATGGGCAACCACGGTGGAAAACCCGATTGCCGGTTCTGGAAAGTGGTCGAGAGCGGAAAATACTACCCGAGTCGCAGTAGGGGATGAAACCTATATCTACAAGCGGATTAAGGAACGCAAGCCAAACGTGCCCTGGGTTACCGAGATCAAGACTGTCGGGGGAGCGAAATTCGATTATCAGCTTCGCCTAGGCTACGGAACTAATCCGGAGCAAAATCCGGTGATCTATGACTTACTGCCAGTGGCAGGTACCCCTGCCCGCAGCGGTTCCACCCTGATTAACCAGTACGATCCCAGCGGGCAAATCAGCTTCGAAATGGTAGATGGTACGGCAGCTAACGGTTGGAATACCTTCTATACCTGCGACACTGGTATCGCGAAAGATAACCTAGATCGCGCCAACTGGCAGAGCACTCCCTGCCCGGTGGTAACGGGGTTGAAATTTACCAATAACAACCCGCAGCAGCCGCGCAGCGAAGTACGGATCACGGTACCGATGATTGCTGGCCCGGTGGGTGCGGATCCGCGTTCCCAAGAGCATTTGGGCAAAAAAGCAATCAATGATTTCTGGAGTCTGTCGAGCTCACACGCAGGCAAACTGGAATCCAACCCGGTGATTAACACCCTGGTGCCGCCGGCGGTAAATATCGAGCTGACCAAGTACGGATTCAAAGCCGAGCCCTTCCAGACAGCGCAGAAGAAACTGCTCGCAGGAGCCAAATTCGGCCTCTACGATAAAGAGGGAGCACTGCAAGCCAGCGCCATCTCTGACTCTAAGGGGCAGGTAAAGTTCACGAATGTGACTGCCACCCCGGGCTGGACGGTGCGAGAGATCGAAGCTCCCACGGGATATGCCGTTACCGATAAGGCATATATGCTGTCGGCTAGCGACTTTAATGCCACCAATTATGATTCCACTACCGGCACCTACAAGATTAAACTGCCTGATGTTACCAACATTGGCAAGTGGTATCCTCTTGAGCCGATTACTGGTACCGCCGAGTTTAAGAAAGTGGACGCCCTCGGTAATCCCTTGGCGGGTATTGAATTCACGATCACCCCGCAACCGGTGCGACAGAACGATGGCACCATGTTTGTGCCGAACTCCGCTCCGATCACGGTGCGTTCTAACGATGACGGTCTCGTCAAGTTCTATCGTATTCCCGCTGGTAAATGGCAGCTAACGGAGAATCCGGGCGTTCGTCACTTGCAGCCGATTGCGCCAATTGATTTCACCATTACTAGTTGCAGCCAAGCAACTTGTACTAACCTGCGCGGGCTGGATCTGAAGCTGGGAGTTAACGGCCAGATCAAGAACGATAAAGGCGCGGTGTCGCTGTCGAAGTTGGGCGTGCGGGGCATGGCCGATAAGAATAAGTCCTTTGGCGAGTGGCAGCGCGGGGACGGCGTGATTAAGGCGGGCGCGACCTTTAACCTCTATAAAGGAAAAGGGACTAGTAGCCTAGTTAAGTCGGTAACCACCGGGGGATCGGCCGCTAATGTCATCCTCGATAATCTGGATATTAATCAGGTTTATACCTTGGAAGAGACTAAGGCTCCGGAGGGGTATACCCAAAATAGTGAGCTAATGTATTTCCAGATTGACCCGGATGGTCGGCTTTTGGACGCTTCCGGCAAGCTGTTGCTAGAGCAGCGCGAACTGTTAGTACCCAACGAGGAAGAAAAACAAGAGTCTTCATTGGTTGTCACCAAGGTTGACCCTACGGCTGACGAGACTGACAAGTTCTTGGTCGGTGCCGAGTTTGGTTTGTTTAAACAGAACCCGGATACTTCTTGGCCGGCCGACCCGATCAAGAAAGTAACTACTGGTGATACTGGTCAAGCAGAGTTCACTGGGCTTGCTGGTGGGGTTTACCGGGTGAAAGAGCTGAAAGCTCCCATCGGGTATTATGTTGATCCCCAGGCGCAATACGATTTCGTAGTTGATGACTATAAGGCGCAGCAGTTTACCTGGACGGCCAATAATAATCCTTCCCGCTTGCGGGTCTTCAAATATGAACCCTTGGTGAAGGCGATTGATGAGGACGCTGCCGATAAAGTAGTGTCGGGCACCCCAGGTGCGGTAAAAGTCCCCGGTAAAGTGGCGGGCACTTTCGATGTGGTGATCCCGCTGTCTGGCGCCAAGTTCACCCTCTTTGAAGAGAACGAGACTACCGAGGTTGCTAGGGATCTTACTACGGGCAAAGACGGTTTGGTAGAGCTGCCGGCAACGGTCAAGCTGGACCCTGACAAGATCTACAAGCTGAAAGAAATCACAGCTCCTAGTGGGTATGTGGCGAAGTCTAACGCGGTATCAGTAAAGGTTTCTGATTATGCCTTGCTGGATGGGTTTACTGGTTTGATTACTTTGGAGGTTCCTAACACTAAGGACACCGGCCGGATCACGGTTTCGAAGCTGTCGAAAGAAACTGGTAAAGCCTTGGCGGGTGCGGAGTTCACTTTGACCAAGCCCGACGGGTCTACCCAGAAGCTGGTTACTAACGAGGTGGGTCTGGCTACCTTTACTGGTCTCGATTTCGGTAAGGAATACGCCGTGCAGGAAACCAAGGCTCCAGACGGTTACCTGGTATCGGATCAGGTCTCGAAGGTTACTTTGACCGGTGATAATCCGACAGTGACGTTTGTGCGTTATAACCAGCGCGCGGAGGTTGAGATCGAGCTTAACAAGGTCTCGGATGAGGGCGAGGCTCTGTCTGGCGTGGTGTTTGAGCTTTCCCGCGAGGGAGATAGTGGGGACACGCAGACCCTGACTACTGGGAAGGATGGCAAGGTTAAGTTTAAGGTGTTGCCTGGACAGGAGTACACCTTGCGGGAAACCCAAACGAATCGGGGTTATGCTTTGTTGCCGCAGCCGGTGAAGTTCACGGTTGATGGTAACGGGAAAGTGACCGTTTCCAGTGAAAAAGGAAATGTAAATACTGTTAGTGGCGGGAATGGATCCCTGACCGTTACTAACTACCCGGAGGGGAAGCTTCCCTTGTCGGGATATGCCGGTGCTTTAGAAGTGTTGCTTCTTGGGTGTCTGGTGTTAGGGATTGCTATTGTATTCACTCTATTTGAAAGGAAGAGAAAGTGAGTAAGAAAAAGTTACTGGCCATGCTGACTGGCATGGTGATGGCCTTTATGGGCCTGGCAGGTGTTGGCGCCGCCAGCGCTGATACTATACTTGGTACATCTCAGCCGGAGAAAGCATCCTTGACGGTGCATAAGTATCTGGGTGCGACTACAAATTTGAAACACGATGGTACCGCGATTGATGCTGGCGAGCTTACTGGTAAAACTCCTTTGAAGGGGGTTAATTTCAAGCTGTACAGGGTTGAGGGCGTTGATGTTTCTACTAATGATGGTTTGAAACTGGCTCAAGAAATCGCTGCGGTTTCCCTGAAGGATGATGTAGTTACCACGGGTATTACGGTTGGAGGCACCACTTATAAGTTGGCTGCTACCCCGACTACTAAGACGACAGGCGCTAATGGTGAAGCTAATTTTGCTGATGTAGCTCGTGGTTTGTATGTTGTGGTTGAGGATCTAGAAGGCTCAGGCACGATTAAGGCTGCTGATAAAGAGGTTGCGAAGGAGAAGATTACTCCGATTGCTCCTTTCGCGGTGACTTTGCCGATGACTAACCCTGATGGCAAGGCTTGGAATGCCGATGTGCATGTTTACCCGAAGAACCAGGAAAACACCCTGGATAAGAAGGTTGTAGACAAGGGTGTTACTACTTTGCCTGAGGGGGTTACAGGTACTGCCAATGAGTTTAAGTACGTCTTGTCTACCAAGTCTACTGGTGCTGACGCTGATGGTGATGGCGAAATGAATGCTGCTGACTTGGGTGGGGTTTACAAGATTGTTGACCAGTTGCCGGCTAATGTGGAGTATGTAAAGACTACCGCCAAGATTGCCGGGGCTGACACCACTGATTTTGATGCCACCACCACTAAAGCTGGTGATCCGGAGCGTACTACGGTTACGGTGGCTTTCAAGGGTGCCGGGCTGGATACTATCGCTGCGGGTACTGATATCGAGGTTACTTTGCACGTGAAGCTGAAGAGTGTTCCGGCTGATGGTTTGACTAAGAACACCGGTCAGTTGTTCCCGAATAAGTACTCGGAAGATAATGGTAAGCCGATCACTTCTCCGGAGGTTGTCACCAAACACGGTGATATCGTGATTAAGAAGGTTGATAAAGATGGTGCCGCCTTGGCGGGTGCTGTTTTCACTGTGCACTTGGCTGATGCTGCTACTAAGAGCTGCTCTGATTTGACTAAGTTGGGGCCTGTTATCAAGACCTCGGAAGCCACTGGTGCTGATGGTTTAGTGAAGATCTCTGATTTGCAGTTGACTAACTGGATTGATGGGGAGGCTGTAGCTGAAGGCGATCAGGTTCCTTATTGTTTGGTAGAGAAAACCGCGCCGAAGGGCTATCAGCTTTTGCCGCAGGCAATTGAATTTAAGCTGACGAAAGCGGGCACGGTTGTTGATCTAAATACTGCTAAAGCAGGTGATGGTAGCTTCGTGCAGGTTACTAACTACAAGAACCCGGGTCTGCCGCTTACTGGTGCTCAGGGGATTTTGCTCGTTTCGGTTCTGGGCTTGATCCTGGTCTCTGTTGGCGTGGTGCTAACCGTTAAGCGCCGCCAGGACTAGGCATAGGTCTAGGAATACTATTAATAGAGTGATCAATAGCCCCTAAGACCAAAGAGGGGGCGGTGTAGCTTACTGCACCGCCCCCTCTTTGCGCCCTCATACGGGAAACGCTTTTCCCGTTATAGGTATCGGCTAATACCGGGCAGACAGGTTAACCGGCAGGCGGGTTAACCTGTGAGGCAAGAGGGGCAAAACTGCCTGAGAATAAACGGCTCCAAGGTGGATGGCGATACCCTGGGGTGGGGTAAATAAAAGGCCGGATTATATCAGGGTAGCCAGGTGAGAAGTGTTTACAGTTTTGAGAGGAGGGAACCGGGATGCGTAAGGCTGTGATTGTTGTTTTGACGGTGCTGGGAGCATTACTTTTGCTTTATCCGGTGGTGGCTATTTTTGTTGGTAATGTGCGTATTGGGGAAATATCCAGGATGCAGGCGCAAGAAATGAAGCAGGTTTCTGTGCGTCCTGATCAATCCCAGGCATTACTTAAACAGGCGCATGAGTATAACGCTAATATTCGAGGTATCCCGATTCTTGACCCCTATTTGTATAAGATGACCAAAACCGGGTCGAAAGAGTACCAGGAATATTTAGGGACTTTGCCCGGGGATGTGATGGGTCGGCTAGTGGTGCCCTCAGCGAAAATAGATCTTCCGGTGCGGCACGGTACCGAGGATGACGCGATTGCTCGTGGTGCGGGGCATCTGTTTGGTACCGGCTTGCCGGTTGGGGGTAAAGGAGTTAACGCGGTACTTACTGCTCATTCGGGAATGAGGACTGCTAGTTTGTTTGATGGCTTGCAGGACGTAGAGGTCGGCGATATTGCTTATGTGCAGGTGGCGGGGAAGAAACTGGCTTATAAAGTCCGTGCTATCCACGTGATTAAACCCACCCAGTTAGAGTTGTTCGAGCCTAAAGCTGGTAAGGATATTTTGACCTTGTTTACTTGTACTCCTTACGGTTTGAACACGCACCGGCTGGTAGTGACCGCTGAGCGTATCGCTCTTAAGGAAGCGCCCCCGATGAACGAAGATGGCCCTACCTGGTGGGATGCGTTGCGTTGGTGGATGATCCTCCCGATCATTATCTCGGCTATAGGAGGCGTTATAGTAGCTCGCTACCTGCGAAAAGACCGTAAAAAACGCGATGAAGAAACCACTCCAGACCAGACAGATAATCCCACGCAAATCGGCAGGCTAACCCGCACGCAAAGAGCAAAGAAGTTTAAAGGATCGACAAAACGTAAAGGATCACGTCATACAGCGCGACCGCGTAAATAATCGCGCACCCTCAAAACCCCTCAAACCAGCACAAAAACCCACCAAGCGTCCCCTCAGAAAAAAGACAACAGCTTCACCGAAAGCTGTTCCTTTCCATCCCGCCCCCCACCCGCAGCGTTCATTTCAGAGCAAACGTACCCTCCGGCCTATAAAATAGAAATAAGCAGGCAAGGGCGCAGCAGAAGGGGGACATAGACATGTCGGGAAAAGAAACTATCCTAGTGGGGGTTGACGGCTCCCCAGAATCTTTAGAGGCCGCGGAATGGGCGGGTGCGCGCGCCAAGCAAAGTGGCGGGAAACTGCAAGTATTATGTGCCTACGCGCTGCCCTCTTATACGGCAGCGTCCATGGATTCCGGATTCGCAGTGGTAGACAATGATGCGATTCGCGAAAGCGCGCAAACCGTAGTTGACGAAGCTGTAGCGCACCTCGAAAAACGCGGTTACCAGGCTGAAGGACGGGTGGAAGCCGGAGATCCCACCGCGATTTTGGTGCAACTGTCACAGCAAGTCGATTTGATTGTGGTCGGTACCCGCGGAGGCGGCGGGTTCACGGATCGTTTACTAGGAGCAACCTCCTCGGCTTTGCCGGCCTACTCTCGCTGTCCAGTCGTGGTAGTGCCTCGGCGGAAAACGGATGACCAATTCGTGCCGGTAAAGAAAATCGTGATTGGATTTGACGGTTCCACCCGTTCTCGCAAATCCTTGCGCCGCTCTATCAAAGAAGCCCAAGTTTGGGGCGCCGAACTGACCGCCGTGGATGCGGTTCCCCTGGCCTCATCCGCCGGGATTTTGTCCTGGTTACCGGCAACGGTCGACCGCGACAGCATTTTACGGGATGTGCGCGACAAACTTAAACAAACCTGTAAGGAAGAAACCGCTGATAGCGGGGTGAAAGTACATTCCCATGCCCTAGATGGCAATCCGGCGGCGTTGCTGACAGAGTTTTCCACCGCCGTTGACCTGGTAGTGGTAGGTACTCGCGGCGGCGGCGGGTTTGCAGGGGCGCTAATGGGCTCCACCTCGCAATCCGTGCTGGCTCACGCCGCCTGCCCCGTACTGGTAGTGCCCACCGGAGAGCGCGAATCCGCCGCCAAAAACTAAGCGGTTACCGCGCAAATGCAACGCAAATGGTTTCGTTGCATTTGCGTTGCAAGGTTTTATTTTGCGTTGCACCTTTCGTTGCAACGCAAAACGGGGCGCTTTTTCTATTGCTGATCTCTGGCCTTTAAGGTTCCGGTATCTGAGGTGCCCAGCCCAGAAGAAGGGCAGGGGAGTAATACTGTCGGTTGCCGATCGTGCCTTTGACTGCGTCCTCATCCGCGTCCTTGTCTGTGGTTCGCACGAATTCTTGCAGCGCCCTCATCCACATAATGTTTCAGCTAAAGACGCGAGTAACGCCGGGCTCTGCTTTCCCCATGAGCTAGGACTAACTGCTTGCTTACCAGGGAATTTAGTAGGCGGAGGGTTTTGGTTTTTTCGAATCCCGAGCGGATATCAAGTTCGGAGCGCGAATATCTTCTGCCCCGCGCCATGGAATTTAACAGCAATTTCTCCTGCGAGCTCAGCTGTTGGTGCGAACCGATAAAAGGCAAAGTAACCGTGATGGAGTTGTCCAGCACCTCAAATTTGGGAACCTCTGTTTCGTCACGGTAGGACTCTCGAATGCGCAGAATACCGGTGCCGAACTTTTCAATAAGTCCCAGGCGGAAGAAGACCTCTGCCAGGATTGGATTTCTGAGAACTGATACTCGTCCTCGTAAATACTCTGCTTCGGAAACTCCAGTGGGAAGTCCTCCTGGAGAGTAAATCTCCACGCAGTCAGGGAAAATGCTAACGCGTAAGCGAGAATTAATATCCCAAGTTCGATGAACCAGACCGTTAGCAATCGCCTCCCGGAAAGCTTCGCGCGGCACCAGCTCTTTGGTGGTTCTGGTTGCGTCCTCGATCTTTTCAAGACACAGGTAGCGGTCGAAAACCTTCATAGCGGTGTCCAGCTGCTTCAAAACAGAAACCTGTTCAACAGTGGTGCGATCGAGGATTTCATTAATAGAAGCACCGAATTTGATGACATCGATTCCGGGATAGTTATTCTTATCGGCCAATAGGGCGGCGGCACGGTTGAAACCATTCGGCCCGATTAACCCCAAGGTTTTGAGCACATCGGTGCTGGTATCCGAAATATCTAGCTGATTGCGAAGAGCTGTGGATAAAGTTTTAAACTCCAGGTCTTTCTCGGGGGAGTCAAGTTCTTCGAAGGAGAGGTTTTCTCCCTCCAATACCAAGCGGCTGAGTTCAACTCTATCCACTTCGACAGTGGAGCTGTCGCTCCTGCGGTAGGCTTTCCCATTGTAAAGGTAGGGTTTGTTAGAGCCCTCCTCTACGTGCAGACAGATGGTTTTGTCGTCCTGATTTATTTGGATAGAGAATCTGGGGCGTGGGGTAATGCAGTCGTTAATGCGATTTTCGATTGCCAGGCACGTTTCGTCTAGGTGGTCTAGACCAACCGCGTTTCCCGCATCATCGATTCCAAACAGTATTTCCCCGTCATGAAAGTTCGCGTAGGCGCTTACAGTCTTGAGAAAGGTGTTGGTCACTTTGGACTTGAACTCCAAGAACGCAGATTCTCGCATCTCTAACTCCCTCTTTGCAGCTTATTTTAGTTCTACCGCAACGTAAATGCAACGCAAATGGTTTCGTTGCATTTACGTTGCAAGATTTTATTTTGCGTTGCACTTTTCGTTGCAACGCAATACGAGGGAACCTTTCGAGTTTTGTTCTCTTCCTATTGGTGTGCCTGTGTTCGGGGCGCCGAGCTTCGGACTGGTATGGGGAGTGCTGCCGAGCTCTGGAGTGATCTGGGGGAGGGGGCTGTCGGTTGCAGGTTGTCAGTTTCGGGTTGTCGGTCGCTGGTTGCTGGCTGCCGGCATCGCCTTTGATTGTGTCCTCTGAGAGGGGCGCGAACGGAAGGCATTGCAGAAAGGAGGGGGTGGAACGAAGGGGTGCGGAACGGAGAGGAGAGCAGACAAGACAGGAGTGCGGAAAGGGTGTGAGTGCGGAACGGAGGAAAGGCTGGACCGGAGAGGCGCGGAACGGAGGGGAGGGTAGGGCGTAGCGGTATTCGCGGCAGGGCTTCTAGTTGGTGGGGTTGGTGGTTGGTACTTGCTGTTTGGTGCTTGATGGTTCGTGGGGTTTGTGATTAGGTAGTCGTGGATGGGTGTTGGTTTTTGGTGGTTTTTCGCTAGGGATTCGTAGATGGTGGGTCGTGCCTTTCTGTCGCGCTTAGCGTCTTCGTGCTCGCTGTTCTTTCCGGTTCTTTACGCCCAGGTCTTTTGATTCTGGCCAGTGGTTTCTGGCCTGCGGACATTCTCGCATGTTTTGGTTATTAGGGGTCGTGGCCTCCCTCGTAGGTACGTAGATACCTAAATAGTATGCATTAAAAGTACCACACTTTAGCTTTGTTACGAGAAAGTGGGTTTTTGTGAGTTTTTTAGTTGCAAGGGTCGCGACTGAGCTCAAGGTATGGTGTTTTATGCTGAAAAGCATTTTAAAATGCCAATTTCGCGATAAAAGTTACAAAAGAATAGTTAGTTGCATTTAAAAATAAACAAAATTGCACGTTTAATTTAATGAATCTTCGTGTCGCATTCTTAATTTCAATTTCGATGAATTACGCAACAAGTTATCCACAGGCTGTCGCCAAATATGTCGCGGTTATCGCTCTGGGACGGATCGTTAAATCTGGATAAACGTCAGATATTTGTTGTCTTATTGCCGTTTTTGAGTGCCCCCTTACCCGCAATCCCTGCCCGGTTGTGTGAGTCGGCATCTCGTCCTCGCCCTCGCCTAGTTCGTGCGTCGCTCTGTCCCTTCGTTTTCTTCTTCGCACAGGGCCCGGAACTGACTGTCCAAGAAATTGCTCTGGAGGGTGTATTTGTCTTTGGAGGGTGGAAATGTCGCGGGAGGGTGGAACTGTTTGTGTTTTGCCTGGAGGGGCTGGTGAGGGCGTGCAGAATCGCCCTCCACGGACAAAATCACCCTCCCGGTACCGGAACACCCTCCAGCGCGAAGAAAGGTAACAGAATCGCCCTCCCGCGTCGCTAAGGGGGTGGGGGAGCAAGTTCTGGGTAAGTAGCTGCTGTGGCGGGCTGGCGAAGGTGACCCTGAATAAATACAAACTATAAAAAACCATTCCATTTGTAGTGCAAAACCTCTAATATGTACTTCAGAAACTAGAGTTTGTATATAAGGAGGATCAGATGGCGCAAGCAACTGTTAACTTTCGTATGCCGTCTTCTGCTTGAA
>NZ_CABTZZ010000034.1 GCF_902489465.1 uncultured Varibaculum sp.
CTCCCGCCCAAGAATTCGGAAAACGTAGCGACGTTTTCCGAATTCTTATGCCCACCGCGCCCACTCGGATAAAAGTTATCCCCCGCGCTACTGCTACTTAGTCAACGTAAATACCTATGAAGGCAGCTCTTTAGGAATCAACAGTCGCGGGAGGAAAAAGTTGTCCCTCGCGTTCATTAGCTACAGCAGATATAACAATGCGCGGGCAGATACTTTATCAGTATCTGCCCGCGCAGTTATGGAGTTTTTTATTCAGCTACCTCTCCGGTAGAGAAGTGGTTATTATCCTTAACGAGAAGCCACTACCTCTTTCGCATCGACACTGGCATCCCGATGAAGATCGGTTTCCTGCCTAGCCATCTGGGTGCGGACTCCTCGGGGATCCTTAACGATTAGGTAACCGATCCAGACAATGCCGGCCAGTGCTACCACGAACAGCCCCAAGTAGGCGTCGTTGAGCATATCGCTGGCTGCGGGTGCAAATACCTTCGCGCCCTCTTCGATATATTCAGCTGCCAGATCGACCATCCACATTAAGGAAGCTCCCCAATACATCCAGCAAAGGAGGTCTACCCGCATTCTTGATTGGGGGGCATGCGCGTACCACCAGGCTGTACTGGCAATCGCCGCGAAAAGGGTAATCACCAAGGTCATGAATATTTCCTTAAGCCTAGATCTTTTCGGTTACTTTACTACTTTGCTGCGGCGTTCACTGGCGCGAATCAGAGCCAAGCCTGCACCCCAAACGGCGGTTACCAGCAGTGCCATACCCACGCCCACGGTACCCATCTCAAATAGCATTTGCTGGGTGGTGGAACGCTCTGTGAGCGCCGAAAGGAACGGGAAATAGGCGATTACTTCCCCATGCCACAGGTGCTCAAAACCCAGCAGCAACGCTCCGCCCCATAACAGGTTGGTTAGCCAGGTCAGTTTGCGAACTAGATTTAATGAACGTTCGGTGCTTTCCGGGGTGGCACCTTTGTGCGCTTTCCTTGCGATCTGTTTCTTAGCTACCGTTACTGCCGCTGCTTCAGCAGCAGGAACAATAAAACATGCCATGATAACTCCTTCGACTATCTATGAGCTTGCTATCGAGTTTAACAAATATTCCGATTACGAAAAGAATACTTCCATTGCCCCGGACGCACTTCTAGGAGATCATTCCCAGCTCTCGCCAGGTATCTAAAGACTCCTGGGCTTCCTCGGCAGTTAAAAGATTCATTGCAAAACCATTTTGAATTAGGACATAGTCGCCCACGCGCGCCTGCGGAAGATAAGCCATACAAGCGTCCTGGACTTGTCCAGCTACGTCGATGCGCCCCATCGGCATCACGCCTGACTCAATCGATAAGATTTTGCAGGGCACTCCCACGCACATGGCCTTAGTCCTTTCTGGTCGGGATACTGGAATCTCTCACTTTAGGATACCCCTCAGTACTAATGCTGGGTATCAACCCGCAGCCCCATTTGCCCCTCCGGCGCCGAGCTGAGTGGCAAACAGGGATCAGCCTCGCGAATTGATTGCTCTAGAGCCGCTTGTCGACCCGTATCATCCCTACCGATCGCTTGGGTTAATAAATCTGCCAGCCAGGGTTCGTTTTGTGCAGTGGGGGTGAGAATCGTAGCGGCAGTAATAATCCCCTGGGAATCGCTGCGGTAAGTATGAGCCAGCAGTCCGCGCGGGCCATC
This sequence comes from uncultured Varibaculum sp., assembly GCF_902489465.1. Lineage (GTDB taxonomy): Bacteria > Actinomycetota > Actinomycetes > Actinomycetales > Actinomycetaceae > Varibaculum. Next base: position 1,690 of record NZ_CABTZZ010000034.1, read on the forward strand.
AACCAGACCGGTAGCAACTCCCTCTTGGAAACGTACCTGCTCTTGTGGTGGGCACCCTTCGAGTTCTCCTAGCTCAAGCAGGCGTAATAGCTCAGAAATTAGCTCTACAGTTTTTTCCAGGACATGTAAAGTAATGATGACTCTCGCACTAGCAGCATCGCGGCTACCCGCTAACCAGTGTTCTTGCGCCGTGCTTGCAAGTTCACTGGGCAAAACCCCCACGGAAAGCTGCGCGACCGGGCCTACCCGATAGCGTCCTTGGACTGGCCCCCAAGCGCTCAAATAGGGGCGCGGTGCAGGCTCACCCGGGTTTTCTTCCGCTACCTGCTGGTTCCATTCCTCGAAGTCAAACTCTTTCCAGATCGACCCGGCGCGCGCTGCCCGAACCCTGTTTCCAAAAATATCCGGATTTGCGTCCTCGTTAATCAGAGCCAAATCTGCCCCGGCAAACTGGCTGGATACTTCGGTATGGGATTGCTGGTTGAAAGCGAGTTCGCATAGCTTTTCGGCGCTTGCTAGCGCTGCCGGTAGCTCTTCTTGCAGCTTTATTAAATCTTCGATATTCGGCAAGTTCCTAACCCCGCCCGGCACAGCAGTAACTGGGAAATGCCCTGGCGAACCTGCCGCTACCAGCATTTGTTTTGAAACTTTCTTAAGGGTCACCCCACTATCGCGGTCTTGGCGCAAGAAGCGTAGGGAATGGGTTTCTACTACCGATCCGTAATGCAATAGGCGACGGGTAAGCTCGGCTACCTGGGATATTTCACTATTACTGCTGAGGGCGTCGAGGGCGCGAATTCCGGCCAAATGGTGTGCTACTGGGCATATCCCGCATAAATGCTCGGTCATTTTCAATGCTTCCAGAGCAGATTTTCCTACCAGCATTCCATCTATCCGCGGTAAACCTTGCAGATCAAAATGGGCATGAGCCTGCCCTCGTGAGTCTGGGGTTATCACCACCCGTCCTTGCATCGGATCAATGATTTCATCTAAGTTGATTTTCATTACTCTCCTGAGAAAATAAATATATGCATGAACTTGGGCTATTAACTTCAGTAGTGGCGGCGGTGGAAAAAGCAGCCGCTGATGCTGAATATCAGGTTACCCGAGTTGAAAAAGTCGCGCTAAATGTCGGTACCATGTCCGGTGCCATTCCAGATGCCCTGTATGGTTCCTGGCCAATAGCTCGCGAAAATACCATTTGCGCCGCGGCCGAGCTGGAGATCAACCCTATTCCCGCTAGTGTCTACTGCCCCGGCTGTGCTAAAGATGTAGAGATTGACGAATTTTTCGCGCTGCTATGCCCAAAATGCGGCATGCCTACTGGCAATCTCACTCACGGCCGCGAGTTTGAAATTTCCTGGGTGGAGTGGGATCAGAACTAACGCTCGCGCTACGCCAGGTCAAAACGACGTCCGATTACAAGCAGACAATCGCTAACGTGGGGAAGCTATTTAAGCCACGAGTCTAGGATTTCAGCAGCATAACCAACCGCCGGTTTTATTCCCGAGGCTGCGGTAGCGGTTAAACCTAAGTGTAGATCGACCTTTTCGCTAACTACCCCCACAACTTCCAGTACATCTGGTTCTTTTCCAGTAAGACGTGCGGAGCTTAGCACATCTAGCAGACCCACCTGGTGCGGTGATATCTTCATCGAAAGCAGACGGGGCACATGATCGCCACTCATATGCAATGCCTGTCCCGGATGGCGCCCATTACCCGGAGCTATTGAATCTAGGATCAATAGCCGCTCTGCTTCTTGCACTACCGGAACCAGTTCCATACCGTTTGTTCCGCCTTCTAGTAGGGACATCTCTCCCCTGGCAATCGCTGCCTCCCAGGCCGGGCGCTGGGATACTAGCGCTTGCAGCCCCGCTAGAATCTCCAGGCCAATCCCATCATCACCCATGATGGGATTTCCCACCGCCAAGACGGTAAAACGGCTTCCTGCCCAAGGGCTACCGTCAGTTTGAGAGGTATCCGGAAGAGGCAAATAGTTATCGCTACTACCCGACTCCCTACAGGGGTGGGAAGGTAAACTCGCAGGAAACTGCGAGTTAGGTAGCTGCGAAGGCGTCAAATCACCTGCCGACATCTATTCCTTTCAATCTAGAGTTCGGGGGCATCGTAGGGTTTAGAGGTGCGACGCATCCAAACCCCGCCGGAAATCATCGAAGAAATCCCGCCGTGACGCTCCAGTGAATCTGCTCGGAATGCCAGGTAAATATGCCCAATGACGAAACCCCAGAAGGCAAACATGATTAGCGCGTGGATCAACCGCAAGGCGGGGATACCCAGCCAATCGTTGGGGGCAGCCAGTATTTGCCAGAAAAGGTTGGTATTTTTATATGGCAAAGCATACAGTGCCACTCCTATCAGCATCTGGAAAGCACCCAGTATGTAGATAGAAGTATAGGCCATTTGCTGCAGAGGATTATGCGCTACATACAGTGGGCTTTCTTTGCGTAAGAACAGGTAAAAACCCACAGTTTCTTTGAAATTGATCCAGTCTTGCTTCTTCTTAAATGGCCCGAAAGTTTCCCACCTCATATAACGATCTTTAGAGATGAAAGCGACAATGACGCGGGCTGCTCCCACAGCCAACCAGGCAAATGCCGCTGAGAAGTGGATGAAACGCATAATTCCCATGAGGAATCCGGGATTGATTCCTCGGAAGAAAGTATCCCCAAAGAACGGGTCCAAAATGTAGTAGCCAGTTACAGAGAGGGTGACGATCAGGAGCACGTTCAACCAATGCAGGAAACGCAAGCTAGCTGACCACACGCTCAGCCGTACCCAGTCTTCACTGGTGGGAGTAAGATCCCCACCTCGCAAACCAGTGCCCACCGGGCGCACATTGACGAAGCCTTCCATAGTGAAGGGACTGATCTCGCCGTTTTCGTCCACGGTGGCGGTTGCCACCCCCAGGCAGCGATAGCCTCGCGACCCCGCCATCTGCGCGTTCTTCCTGAGCAAGGTTCGCAGCGATCGCTCGGTTTCAGCGACATTCATCACCGACTCGAGATCCCCCCGGGCAATGATGGTATTACGAGACTCCCCGGTCTTGGTTCGCTTCATATCATTGATGCGTGCCAGCGAGTAGCGTCGATCCACCGGGGGATCAAAGTTTTCGGCAGGAATCTCAACATTAGGTGCGCCATGGCGGAACCGGTAGCGCAGTGACTCTTTGAGCGCTACATCGACCGGATCGGTGCTGCCTTTAGGAGACACTGCCGCCATTACCAGCAGGCGACGCAGAGAGATATCCGAACAGCTGAAGCCGCCCCCGACTTCAATCCCCTCGGTTTTAGCCTCATCTTGAGCGAAAAACTCTATTTGGCGATCCTTGTTCGCCTTCGCTAAAGCTTTATCAGAGGACTTCTTCGATACTTCAACTGTTGTCGTTCCCGCTTTGTCGTTCATGATGTCACCGCCTCACCCAGGAGATTGCCATCGGGATCGAGAATATGAACGCCGCATGACATACAGGGATCATAGGAATGGATAGTACGCATGGGTTCGAGGGGCGCTTTGGGATCTACCAACGGATGAGTGCCCGTTCCCATCAGGGATTCTTCATAGGGGCCGGTAATTCCTTGAGCGTCACGTCCACCCGCCAACCAGGTAGTAGGCACTACTGCTTGGTAGCGTTCTACCTTGCCATCTTTGATCGATACCCAGTGCGATAGATCTCCGCGAGCAACTTCAATAAAGGCGTATCCTTGCGCCTGGGCAGGCCAGCTACTCGGATCCCACTTGCTGGCGTCAAAAACATCAATATCGCCTTTCTTGATGTTGTTAACCAGGGCGTTGTAATCCTCGCGCATTAAATCTGCAGAGACTACCGCTTCCGCTGCCCGAGCAAAGGTACGTCCCATTGTAGAGTTAATCTGTTTGGGAGTAATACCTAAGGTAGCGATCGCCCCGTCAAGTAGCTTCTTAACCGGTGCGTAACCTTGAGCATATGCCAACAACATCCGCGCTACCGGACCGACCTGCATAGGTTTGCCATCATAGCGAGGAGCCTTCGACCAGGTGTATTTATCGCGGTCACCTAGCCATTTGAAAGGAGGCTTGGGACCGGTGTAGTTGACTGTGGTTTCGCCCTTATCCGGAGTTAGTCCCTTCTTGTCTCCCACCGAGTACTGGTACCAAGCAGAAGTAATAAACTCTTCAATCTTGTTAGGATCGAAAGGATGAACCTTGGTGAAGTCATCGTCGAATATCACTCCCGGCTTAATAGCCATGTGAGGTGAGGACAGACGAGATTTATTCGGGTCACCCGCATACATCGATCCTGCCAGTCCCACTGCCAAGTAATTTGGATGGGTAGCACCAATATCGAAGTAGTCTTTGTATACCCCGCCCAAGGCGAGAATATCGGGATAGTAACAATCCTTTACGAACTCGTTAATCTCCTCGACCCAGGTTTTTACTTGATCCATTTGCACCTGGTTGATGGATTCTGAGGACTTCGGATCAATCGAGCAGGCCATGCCACCTACCAGGAAGTTCGGGTGCGGGTTCTTGCCCCCGAAAACCGTATTGATCCGAATCATGGAACGTTGGAACTCCAAAGCATCCAGATAGTGAGCCACACACATCAAATCTGCTTCCGGAGGAAGGCGGTAATCCGGGTGATCCCAATACCCGCCGGTAAACACCGAAAGCTGCCCGGAATCCAAAATCTTCTTCACCGTGTCCCGAACTTCGGTGAAGCGTTTCAAGTTATTGCCCCGCCATTTAGAACCGATAGAGCGGGCAAACTCGACTGCTTTAGCTGGATCTGCTTTCGCGGCATTGGGGACGTTAACAAAGTCCAAAGCGTGCAAGTGATAAAAGTGGATCACGTGATCCTGGATTTCTTGCGACCCCAACACTAGCGAGCGGATCAATCGCGCATTTTCTGGGGGATTGGAACCGATAGCGTCCTCTACTGCAGTAATGGAAGCAATCGCGTGAACCGAGGTACAAACCCCACAAATACGTTGGACGAAAGCCCACACATCCCGAGGATCGCGATTTTGAACGATAGTTTCGATTCCTCGAAACTGAGTGCTCACGCTCCAAGCTTTTTTAATCTGCTCGCCTTCGGTTTCCATCTCTATGCGCAGATGTCCCTCAATGCGGGTTAACGGGTCGATAACTACTTTTTCAGCCATTATTTCGCCTCACTGTTCTTTTCGCTGGCCTCAGGAACTTCTGCGTTAGGGTTTTCCTCCGGGGAGGGCGGCTCGGTATCAATATCAGTGGCTTCCCCAAAAGCCGCCATTGGAGAATTCCGGGTGGCTTTTCGATCCGCAGCGGCTCTAGCAGCGGTAACTCCCGCGTGGACGGCGACTCCTGCCGCCACTGCGCCGGTAAAGCCCAGTCCTACTTTCTCGGCAGTACCTTCTACTCCGAATCCCGGGACACTGGGCAAGACTTGATAGAACGGTGAAAAACGATCGAAAAAGTCACGCTCGGTACAGCCGATACAGGGGTGACCAGCACCAATCGGCCACCCTGATTTCAGATTCCATTGCACTATCGGGCAGGGACTATACGTCGAGGGGCCTTTGCAGCCCACATCGTATAGGCACCATCCCTCCCGCGCGCCAGCATCATCAAAAGTACGCACGAATTGGCCGGCATCAAAGTGAGGGCGCCGCGGGCAGGAATCGTGAATTCGCTGACCATAGGCAAAGAGGGGACGTCCCTCGGAATCAACTTCGGGAGGCTCTCCGTGGGTCAAAATATAGGTTAGGGAGGCGGTAATTACTTCGCCAATCGGCGGACAACCAGAAACGTTAATAACTGCTTTATCTTTAATAATTTCATCTACCCCTACCGCCCCGGTGGGGTTAGGTTTAGCAGCTTGCACCGAACCGTAGACAGCGCAGGCTCCCACTGCCAAGATAATGTCTGCGTTCTCAGCAGATTCGCGCAAAACCTGCTCTGCAGATTTACCACCTATGGTGCAGTAGATCCCACCATCTTTAGTGGGTATAGAACCGTTGACCACTAAGATATGTTTTTTAGCGTTAGTTTCAGCCAAAGCTTTTTCGGCCGCCTCACCGGCAGCCGCCATCAGCAGCTCGTTGTAGTTAACGGAAAGTAAGTTCAGTACCACCTCTTCTACCGTGGTTCCCCCGCTACGCAGAGCCGATTCCATACAACCGGTACATTCTTGGAGCTGTAGCCACACCACATTGGGTTTGGTGATCGCCCCTAGTTTATCGGCCAGCTCCTCGGCGGCTTTTTGTGCCGGAGCTGCATGTGCCATCTGGGGAGTACCTACAGCAAAAATTGCTGCCAAGCCAGCACAATATTTGACGAAATCTCGTCTGCTGACCCCGGCACTGGCGAGGTTATCGGCGAGGGTTCCCTCCCGCCAGGGTTTTATCTCATAACTCATTTCCGGTTCCTCACTGGTTTTTAAGTTAGACCACAACGTCTGTCGAAGTCATTATATATAGCTACCGCCCACACATCAGCGTAACCAGCTACTATATCCACTTATATTACGCAAAAAATAATTAGCGTATTTATAGTTGTTGTAGCCACTGAATCCAGGCGTCAACCCCCTCTCCCTTTTCGGCGGAAACTTCCACCACTTTTACCCCCGGGTTGACCTGCTCCAAGTAGCCGCGGAAGCGATCCATATCAAAGTTAAGATAGGGCGCCAGATCCATCTTGTTTACCACCACGATCTCGACCGAGCGGAACATCACCGGATACTTTAGGGGCTTATCTTCACCCTCGGTAATCGAGAACACCATCGCCTTGGCATTCTCTCCCACATCAAACTCTGCTGGGCACACCAAGTTGCCAACATTTTCGATAATCACCAGGTCAAGTTGGCTGAGATCTAGACCGTCCAATGTATGGTGCACCATGGGGGCGTCTAGGTGACACTCTCCCCCGAAGCCCTGCCCAGTATTGAGTAGGGAAATCTGAGCGCCATAACCGCGGAGGCGATCGGCATCCAAGGGAGTCTCGATATCACCTTCAATAATTCCGATCCGCATTTTTCCCTGCAGTTCCGATAAGGTGCGCTCCAGCAAAGTGGTTTTCCCCGAACCGGGCGAACTCATCAGGTTAACCACTTTCACGTTATGTTCTGCAAACGCCTGGCGATTATGCTCTGCCAAATGATCATTTTCCGCATAGATATCTTCTAGGATCTCAATACGTTCTTTCTCGGTGTCATATCCCGAGTGATCCCCGATTACCTCCGGATCAGCTACATAGTCACCATGATCATGATGGTGAGTATGATCTGCTGAATCGTGTGAATGTACCGTACCGTCATCGTGACGATGAAAACGTCCCATTTTATTCCTTCCCTAAGGGTGTTACCTCAATAGACACCACTCTAAACTCTTCCCCACTAATTATCTGTAGATCCCGCGAGGAGCATTCTTGGCAGCGGAAATCTAACACTTCCCGTAATTCGGTAGTTTCCTCACAATCTCGGCAGCGAACCACCGCCGGTATTTCGGTGATATTAAGCCGGGCAGGCCCGAGCAAAGTATTCTTACGAACCGCTCCCCAGGCGAAATGGAGAGCTTCGGGAACTACCTGTCGTAAATGCCCTACCTCTAAATCGACCTCTAGAACCTCACGTCCAGCTGCGTTTCGCGAGACTATCCGCGCAAGTTGACGCGAAAGCGCAACTTCGTGCATGACCCTCCTTGAGTTCGTGACTTACCGCTCACAGCGGAACCCCCTTAACCTTACCCGCTTCCCTTGACGCGGGTTAGCGCTAGGGTGGAAGTTGTTGATTTTCTATGAGGAGGACCCAGGTGCGGCGAGCCTATCGGCTGAAAGGCGTGGTGCAAGGAGTAGGTTTTCGCCCCCACGTAGCCAAAGTTGCCGCGGGTTTTCCCTTAAGCGGCTTCGTGGGAAACGACGACGAGTCAGTTTTTATCGAAGTCCAAGGCGCTGCCAGCTATATTGATAACTTCATGGCGAAAATGCTGGCGACTCTACCTCCCCTAGCTAAGGTTCTGCACACTGTTGCCTGCGATATTGCCGATATCGAGGGTGAAAGCGGATTTAGAATTGTTTCTTCGCGGCGGCGTTCCGGCGCACGTACTCTGATTCCCTCCGATACCGCTACCTGCCCGGATTGCTGCCAAGAAATGGCCGACCCCGCTAATCGTCGCTACCACTATCCCTTTACTACCTGCACAAATTGCGGTCCGCGGGCAACGATTATGCGCGATTTACCCTATGATCGGGACACCACCACTATGGTTAAATTCCCGATGTGTCCGGCATGTCAGGCAGAATATACCGATCCAAAAAATCGGCGCTACCACGCTCAACCGGTTAGCTGTTTTGATTGCGGCCCAGTGTTGTGGGTAAGCGATACTGCCGACCCAAATCTGCATCCTCCCTCTGGATATCGCCGCACCCTGATCGCCAAGGCCTTAAACGAGGCTAGGGCACGTTTGCGACGGGGAGAAATCCTGGCGGTAAAAGGTATCGGCGGTTTTCATCTAATGTGCGATGCCCGCAATGAAGAAGCGGTAGCCCGGCTACGCAAACGAAAAAACCGCGGAGATAAACCGTTTGCAGTGATGGCTCCCAATATTGAGGCTGCTAACAGGTTGGCGCAGCTAAATGATTCCCAGTTAAAAGAGCTGGCCTGCCCGGCACGCCCCATCGTAATCGCTCCTTTGGGCTCCGAATATGATCTAGCGCCCGCGGTGGCTCCCGGTTTAGGGGACGTGGGGATGCTTTTGCCCTATGCCCCTTTGCACTTAGAGCTTTTGAGCGCCGACTGTTCGGACATGGCACTGGTGGCAACCTCGGGAAATCTGGCGGGAGAGCCACTGTGTTTTACTAACGAGGACGCCTGCGAACGTTTATCGCGTATTGCGGACGGGTTCGTTTTCCATGACCGTGATATTTATTTGCCGATGGAGGACTCAGTATTCTTAGCTAACTCACAAGTAACTATTCCTTCGCGGCGTTCGCGCGGCTATGCACCGCTGCCGGTGGCTCTACCGCGGGTAGCCACAGCACCTACCTTGGCGATAGGAGGGGAGCTAAAAAATACTTTTTGCCTGGCCAACGGGGATTGGGCGCATCTGTCGGGGCATATTGGGGACATGGGCACTCTGGCCTGTCAGGAGGCCTTAGACAGGGCGGTAACCCAAATGTTAAATTTTCAGCATTCCCAGCCCGAAACAGTGGTTTGCGACCTGCACCCAGCCTATTCCACCGTCACTTGGGCTTCCCGTTTTGCCAGCCAGCACGACATCGAGTTATTGCAGGTGCAACACCATGTGGCGCATGCCTATAGCCTACTGGCGGAATGCTCCCACCTGGATCCGGTGGTAGTCGTGGCAGTAGATGGCACCGGGTATGGAACCGATGGCACTATCTGGGGAGGAGAAATCCTGGAGATTGCGGGAGACACTTGGCAACGCCGCGCTCACCTGCCCTCATTTAGCTTGGTAGGAGGCGACCGGGCAGTGCGTTATCCCTGGCGAGTCGCCTTAGGGATCGCTCATGATTGGAATCTGGATCGGATTACCCAAGCGATCAGCAACGAAATTGGTGATCACCAGGGACACAACGCCGAGGTAGAACTGGTAAAAAGCCAGTTAGACACGGGATTCGGAGTAGTATCCACCACCAGTTGCGGTAGATTATTTGACGCCGCAGCCGCCATTTTGGGAATCTGCACGTCAGTAACCTACGAGGCGCAAGCAGCCATGGAACTAGAACACGCCGCCACCAGCTGGGCAAATACGCATGAACGAGGGCGGGCTCAACGCTTTGGCAGCTACCGGGAGCTTTTCGAAATGCTATTCGAACCGGGACGGGAAGTAGGTGAGCGCGCCTGGCAGTTTCATCTGGGGCTAGCCCAGTTACTGGGGCTCCAAGCCGCAGAAACCGCGGAAAAAGCGGGAATTAAAACCGTGGGGCTGACCGGGGGGGTCGCCCTGAATCGCCTATTTAGCAGTCATTTCATACGGATAATGCACGAAAACGGCTATGAAGTCTTGACTCACCAGACCGTGCCCCCAAATGATGGGGGTCTGAGCCTAGGACAGGCGTGGGCAGCTATTTTAGGGGCAAGCGAAGGCTAATACCACTAGGCAGAGTCCTACCTTTGATGCCTTCCCCTGGATAGTTAGCAGATTCGCGGTAGCGGGTCGCCCACCAACATATCAATCATCCGGGTACCCCCGAAAGCGGTCACCATCACCACCGATGACTCCGGTTTGGAAACTACCCGCCCGATATTAGCTGCTTCTTCCCCGCCCGGAAGTGCTCGCAGGGCTGTTAACGCCTTATCTACCTGGTCAGCGGGAACTACCGCACAGAACATGCCTTCGTTCGCCACATAGATTGGGTCAATCCCCAACATATCGCAGGCACCACGGGTCATATCGTGTACTGGAATAGATTCGTCCTCGATAGCTATTCCCCAGCCAGTAGCCACCGCTAGTTCATTCAGTACCGTTCCCAGCCCGCCGCGAGTAGCATCCCGCATCCAGCGAGTCTGCGGAACCGCCGCCATCAACGCTTCCACCAGGTGATTAACGGCACGGGTATCAGATTTAATGGGGGCTTCAATCGCCAGATCCCCGCGTGCCATCATCACCGACATCCCGTGATCTGCAATCGCTCCCGAAACGATAATCCGGTCGCCACGCTGCACCTGGCTAGCACCCAGCTGACGATCACCTGGCACAATCCCGATTCCGGCAGTGTTAATAAATAGTTTGTCGCCGCTGCCTTTGGGAACCACTTTGGTATCGCCAGTTACGATCCTTACCCCCGCACTCTCGGCGGCATCTCGCATCGCCTGCACTTCGCGGCGTAAATCCGTTATCGGCAAGCCCTCTTCCAAAATGAAACCGGCACTAATAACTTTGGGGATAGCGCCCGAAACTGCAAGGTCATTGACAGTCCCATTAACCGCAAGCTCCCCAATAGAGCCACCGGGGAAGACGATAGGATTAACTACATAAGAATCAGTGGACATTGCCAACTTGCCGCCACCAAAACTAGCGTCCTCGCTGTCAAAGCCCAGCAGTTCTGCCAGGGGCAGCACCCCCGCATCAGTTAGTTCCGCAAGTACCTCGTTGCCATAGCCGGACACAAAAACTTGATCAACCAGGGCAGCCGAGGCTTTCCCGCCCGCTCCATGCGACAGCGTCACGTAGTCATCTTTGAGTTTCATGCCGCGACTGCGCACCCGGGCAATATTGGAGTTTACTTTTGATTCATCTTGATTAAGCCGGTTTTTCGGATCCACATATCGATAATTGCACAATGGGTTGTTATTTTCATCTTTTGATAGCTCAACTAAATGTCAGTAATCTGGAAAAGAAGCTTGCTAAAGGAGATTCATATGTGTTTGGGAGTACCAGCTGAAATCGTAGCATTCGACGAAACCGAGAGCGGCCGCGCCAAAGTTTCTCTATCTGGAGTGGAGCGCATGATTTCCACCGATTTACTGGCAGACGAAGGTTTAAAAGTAGGCGACTGGGTGCTGGTACACGTGGGATTTGCAATGTCTCAGATCGATGCAGATGAGGCCGCCACCACTTTGGATCAGATTAGAAAACTGGGGCAATTTGAAAGCGAATTGGAACAATTCAAGACCACCTCGGTTTAACCGCCTCTCCCTTATAGACAGAATCTTTTGACCGCGAAATGAGACAGAACAAATGAAGTACGTTGACGAATTCCGTGACCCCGAGTTTGCGCGCCAACTGGTAAAACGCATCAATGCTGAAGCTCGACATTTTGAACGACCGTTAGCATTTATGGAGATTTGTGGGGGGCACACTCACACTATTTACCGGCACGGCCTTGAGCATTTATTGCCCGAAAACGTACAGTTCATTCACGGCCCGGGCTGCCCGGTGTGCGTAATCCCCATGGGAAGGGTCGATGACGCCCTCTGGCTGGCTAATCAACCGGACGTCATATTGACGACTTTTGGGGACATGATGCGGGTACCGGGCTCTCAAGAATCCCTGCTCCAGGCGAGGGCGCGAGGACGTGACGTACGTTTCGTTTACTCTCCCCTAGATGCTTTAAAGATTGCGAAAGAGAATCCCGATAAAAAGGTTATTTTCTTTGCTATCGGGTTTGAAACTACTGCCCCCTCGACCGCTGTCACCCTGGTAGCTGCCAAGAAACAGCAGGTAGAGAACTTTTCCGTGTTCTCTAACCACGTGAAAATCGAGCCACCTTTGCGGGCGATAGTAGGCGCGGATGAAACCCGGATTGATGGTTTCATAGGGCCCGGCCACGTAGCCACCGTCGTCGGTTCCGACGCCTTCAAATTCTTGCCAACAGAATACAACAAACCGGTGGTAGTAACCGGTTTTGAGCCGCTCGATATATTGCAGTCGGTAGCCATGCTAATCGACCAATACCTATCGGGAGCAGTCGAACGCGGTGAATCGCGAGTAGAAAACCAGTATTCACGAGTAGTACGTCCCGAAGGTAACTTGGCTGCCCTAAAACTTCTTGACCGAGTATTTTCCACCCGTGACACTTTCGAGTGGCGAGGTCTAGGGTGGATGCCTTATTCCGGGATGGGGATTTCTGAGGAATTCGCCGCCTGGGACGCGGAGCGACTGTACAACGTGCCGGGGGTGCGGGTTCCCGATCCCCCGGCCTGTGAATGCGGATCGGTGCTCACTGGTCGGATTAAACCTTGGGAATGCAAAGTCTTTGGCACTGCGTGTTCGCCCGAAAAACCCATCGGTACCTGCATGGTTTCCCCCGAGGGTGCGTGCGCCGCGTTCTATAACTTCGGCCGCATTGATCGAGAAACTGCCCACGCCATCGTAATTGAGGATTAGCCCCGATTCTACTTGCCGGTCTATTCACGGGTCTGGCTAAGCACGCGGGGGCGAGATTTTTCCTCTCCCGATGACAGATGTACAGCTAGTCGATTATGCGTAAAAGGGGTTAAACATGCGGGGGATAGTTTTTCCTCCTGCCCAAAATCCGTATTTGCTTGCAGCAAATAGGGATTTACGCCCGCCTAGCCTGCTCGGATAAAACTATCCCCCGCATCAACACAATCTGACACTATGAAACATTCCTAAACGAGGGGGCGAGGTTTTATCCGAGTGGGCGCGGTGGGCATAAGAATTCGGAAAACGTCGCTACGTTTCCCGAATTCTTGGGCGGGAGGAAAAACCTCGCCCCCTCGCACGATTTTGGGCAGGAGGAAAAAAGTTTTCCGCGCTCTTTCCGACAAGAATTAAGCTAAACCGATTTTCTAGGCAGTTTAGTGCTCTTCGTTGATTCCAAGGAGGGTTAGGGCTTCTTCCACGTTGGCGGATGTGCCGGCTTCGCCGTCTAACCAATGGATTCTCGGGTCTTTGCGGAACCATTTACGCTGTTTGCGTGCTAATTGCCGAGTTTGCAGCGCTATTTGTTCCGCTGCCTCTTCACGAGTGATTTTTCCGGCTAGCAAATCCATAACCGCCTGGTAGCCGGTGGCCCGGCAGGCGGTAGGAGTGTCCGCCAAACCTAGTTTTTGCAATTCCTCAACTTCCGCGATAAATCCTTGTGCCAGCATTTGGGTGGTGCGTTGGGCTATACGCTCATCAAGCACGGGAAGCGACCAGGCGATTCCCAATTGCAAAGCAGGCTGGAAGTATTCGCGCCGCGGCATAGTGGCTGAAAACTTCCTGCCGGTTAACTCATAGACTTCCAGGGCGCGAATGACCCGGCGTTCATTAGCCGGCACGATTCTGGCTGCGGACTGCGGATCAACTTCGGCGAGGCGTTGATGCATTTTCTCTATCCCCAGCTGCGCCGCCTGTGCTTCTAACTGAGCTCTAATAGCGTTATCGGTTCCAGGAAACTCAATTTTGTCAAGGACGGCGCGCACATATAGTCCGCTCCCCCCTACCAGTATCGGCAGCGCTTTGCGAGCGCGAATCTGCTCAATAATTTGGCGACAACTGCGCTGATAGTCAGCTACTGACGCCTTCTCGTCTAGCTCTAAAACATCTAACAGGTGATGCGGGATTCCTCTGCGCTCATCTACCGGAATCTTCGCGGTTCCGATATCCATACCGCGATATAGCTGGAAAGCATCAGCCGAAATAATCTCGCAAGTGATTCCTCGCTCGCCCAACACCGCAGCTAATTGCAGGGAAAAACCAGATTTACCGCTGGCAGTTAGCCCGACTACCGCTAGGAGTGGAAGCTTGGAGGAATCCATTAGGCTACCTATCCGCGAGGACGAATGGCGGGAAGCCCCAGAGAAACCTGCTGGGAGTATTCTTCCTGTTTACTCTGACGCGCCTGCCAAGCATCCCCGGCTCGGGTAGGGCGCACCGAGAATAATCCTCCCTCCAAGGCGGAATCTGCGAGTAAGTTATGGGGAGCGCCATGGGTGACAGTGGCCGTAACCATATCTCCCGGTCGCGGCATTTCCTGTCCGGCAGGTAATGCTACGTGGACTAGGCGTCCATCTCGGGCGCGACCAGATACCCGGTGAGTTTCTTGATCTTTTCGCCCCTCGCCCTCGGAAACTAAAACCTCTACTTGCCTGCCCACAAGTTTCTGGTTTTCTTCCAAACAAATCTGGTCTTGCAGTGCAATCAACCGGTTGTAGCGTTCCAGTTTCACCTGGTGAGGTACTTGATCTTCCCGGTCAGCCGCCGGAGTGCCGGGACGCGGCGAATACAGGAAGGTAAAGGCAGAGGCAAAACGAGCCTGCGCTACTACCTCTAGAGTCTGCTGGAAATCTTCCTCGGTTTCTCCGGGGAAGCCTACGATAATATCGGTGGAAATCGCGGCCTCGGGCATAGCCTCCCGAACTTTATCCAGTATCCCCAGGAAACGTTTTTGCCGGTAGGAGCGGCGCATCGCGCGTAAAATAGTATCAGAGCCCGATTGGAGTGGCATATGCAAGGTGGGCATCACGTTTTCAGTTTCCGCCATTGCCCAAATCACGTCATCACTAAAAGCCGCTGGATGAGGGGAAGTGAAACGTACCCGCTCTAAATCCTCGATATTTCCACAGGCCCGCAGCAGCTTGGCGAACGCTCCGCGATCTCCAAATCCCGCGCCATAAGAATTGACGTTCTGCCCGAGCAGAGTCACTTCAATCGCGCCTTGAGAAACCACGGCTTCTACTTCTGCGAGCACCTCCCCAGGGCGGCGATCGCGTTCCCGTCCCCGCAAGGAGGGCACAATACAAAACGTACAGGTGTTATTACAGCCGACCGCGATTGACACCCAAGCGGAATAGGAGGATTCTCGCCTGGTGGGCAAAGTGGACGGGAAAACTTGCAGGGACTCTGCAATTTCTACTTCAGCGCGGTGATTGTGCCGTGCCCGCCGGAGTAATGCGGGGAGCACATCTATATTGTGGGTACCGAATACCGCGTCCACATAGGGGGCTTTTTCAATGATTTTTTCGCGCATCTGCTGCGCTAAGCAACCTCCAACCGCAATTTGCATTCCGGGGCGTTCCCGCTTCACACTGGCCAGTTGCCCGAGGTTACCAAAGAGGCGGTTAGCTGCAGCTTCGCGTACCGAGCAGGTGTTGATTACTACCACATCGGCGCCGCCGTCCCCGGCATTCGTGGCGCGCGCGGCTGCTTGCGGCACCAGTTCTACCGGTATCAAGCCATCAGCTTCTAGCAGCCCCGCCATCCGTTCGGAGTCATGCTCATTCATCTGGCAGCCAAGAGTTCGCACATGATAGGTGCGAGGCATTTTATCGTTGCTTGTCATCGCGCCCAAGTATAATAGTCAGTTGCGTCTTAGGAGAAAACTAATGTGAAATAATGCAGGATTCTAATAGGCGGCGTATCCGTTAGGAGTTCCAGCAGAACCGCTAGGGTAAAGATAGAGACAATAGCTTTAAGGAGATTATGATGCCGAAGTTGCGTCCTTTCCGTGCGCTGCGTCCCACTAGCGAGGCTGCCCCGCGGGTAGTGGCACTGCCCTATGACGTTATGAACCGTGAGGAAGCTAGCGCGCAGGGCAAAGACCCGAACTCTTATCTGCATATTACCCGCGCGGAAATTGATTTGCCCCTAAGCGTGGATCAACACGCTGACCAGGTGCATGAGCAAGCTACCGCCAATCTGGCGGATTTCATTGACCGGGGCGTGCTGGTTCGCGAAGACCAACCTTGCCTGTATCTGTACCGGGAGACTTGGCGAGGAAGAACCCAGGTGGGGATTGTGGGATGCGCCCAGGTTGCCGATTATCAAGACGGCACTATTAAGCGGCACGAGAAAACTTTAGCGATTAAAGAAGCCGACCGGATTAAACATTTTGACCGGGTGAATGCCCATACCGAACCGGTATTTCTCACCTATCGTGCCCGTGAAGAAATAGATACCCTCACTGCGCGGGTAACTCAAGAACAGCCGCTGCTCAAAGGAGAGACTTTGGAGGGCACTGTCCATGAGCTATGGCCGCTCTCGCCGGAAGATACTTCTTTAGCGAGCGGCGTCTTTGAATCATTGGACTACTTTTATATTGCCGATGGACATCACCGCTCCGCTTCCGCGGCCAAAGTAGGGCTTTCTCGCCCCCAGCGCGCAGATGCCCCCTGGAATGAATTCCTAGCGGTCGCGGTTCCCGACCACGACCTACGGTGCCTGCCCTATAACCGTTTAGTGCTTGATTGGAGAGATACTACCCCCGAACAGTTTTTGAAAGACTTATCGCCGGTAGCAACGTTAAGTGAACTGGACGAGTTTGCTGCCCCGAAAAATGCTGGTGCATTCAGTATGTATCTAGGCGGCAAATGGTACGCCTGCCGCTTCCGTCCCCAGGTTTTAGCCGGTAAAGAGCTGCCTGATTCTTTAGATGTGTCCTTGCTGCAAGAAACAGTGCTCTCTCCCCTGCTGGGAATTACCGATCCGCGCACCAGTGAACGCATCGAGATCGTATGCTGCCTTCTGCTTGAAAAAAAACTTAATCCTGGACTATATGAGGGAGAGAATCGTGAATTGTGCATGTACGAA
>NZ_CABTZZ010000035.1 GCF_902489465.1 uncultured Varibaculum sp.
ATCATCAGCATCAAAAAAACAAAAACAGAAAAAACCAAACCCACCCCAAAAAACCAGAGCAAGCCCAGCTCAATCCCACACAAACAAAACAAAAAAACACACTATCGAGAACACAAACAACCAAACCACAAACCAACCAAAAACGATCAGTAAAGGTCATTGCGCGAAAAACGCGCGAGTCTCAGTCTAACAGATTCGGTTTTTGACTTTCAACTTATTGCTAAGTGAAACAGGCCATAAAACCGGTTTTTATCTGTTAAGTACTAAGTCAAACAATCTCGCCCACTGACCCAGAACCGAAGCTCTCTGCCGGGGCAACAGGTATTAACTTACCTACTGCACTTGGAAAACTTCAAACTGAGACGCGGTGAGCTGCCACACACCGCAAAAAATCAGCTATTTCTGCAGGTAAGCGACGGCTAGGTTACGCTTGCCTTTCCGGAAAAGCACCAAAGAACCCGGCAGCACGTCCTCGGAACTGATAGTCCGATCCGGGTCAGTAACTTTCTGATTGTTCAGATAAGCGCCGCCGTTCTTAATGGTGCGCATTGCCGCGCCGCGCCCCTTCTCAAAACCCGCTGCTATCAGTAGATCCACCAGGTTAGTTTTTCCAATTTCTACCTCGGCATTGGGTAAATGCGCGGTAGCTTCCTTCAAAATTTTGCCGTCCACGGAGCGCAGATCCCCACTACCCCACAGGGCTGCAGTAGCTGCCAGCACCTGATCTAGTGCCTCTTGACCGTGCACCAGACGGGTCACCTCCGCGGCCAGCGCCTTTTGAGCTTCGCGTTTATGAGGACGCTCAGCTACCTCTACCGCTAGTGCCTCGATTTCCTCGCGGGATAGGAAAGTAAATACCTTCAAGAACCGAACTACGTCCGCATCTTCGGCACCCAGCCAGAACTGGTAGAACTCGTAGGGCGAAAGCATCTCCGAATCTAGCCAAATTGCCCCTCCCTCGGATTTACCAAACTTGGAGCCATCGGCCTTGGTAATCAAAGGGGTGGTCATGACATGGACGTCTTTGCCCTCTACCTTGTGGATTAGATCCATGCCGCCCACCAGGTTGCCCCATTGATCGTTTCCTCCAGTTTCCAGGGTGCAGCCGTAGCGGCGGTATAACTGCAGGAAATCATAGGCTTGCAGGATTTGGTAGCTGAACTCAGTGTAGGAAATTCCTTCTTCAGACTTCAGACGCCGTGCCACCGCATCTTTGGACAGCATGGTTCCCATCCGGAAGTTTTTACCCAAGTCACGTAGGAGTTCAATCGCTCCTAGATCCTGGATCCAGTCCATATTGTTGACCATGATTGCCGGGTTGTCGCCCTCGAAATCCAGGAAACGGCTGATTTGCCCACGCAGGCGTTCTACCCAACCCGCGACCACTGCTTTAGGCTGTAGCTGCCGCTCCGCGGTCATCCGCGGGTCTCCGATTAATCCGGTAGCTCCCCCGACCAGGGCAATAGGCCGATGCCCCGCCTTTTGCAGATGCCGCATCATCAGCACTTGTACCAAGTGTCCATGGTGCAGAGAAGCAGCAGTAGGATCAAAACCGCAATAGAAAGTGACCGGTCCACTGGCAAGTGCCTGGCGTAGTTTTTCCAGATCCGTATGCTGGGCAAGTAGACCCCGCCATTCCAGCTCATCAATAATATCGGCCACGATATTCCTTTCTTATGCAGGTTAAACCCGCGATCCCCCTCTGCGGTGAACACGGCAATACTCTTCTCGGGCTTAGTCTAACCTACCTGCGGATGCAGCTGGCGGTTTGCTTCCTATCCGGAATGCTTCCTATTTTTCAAGCAACATATCTCCGGGTTTAATCCACCCCTTCTTCCGCATGAACTCTGCAAACAGTAGAGAAAGAGCGGCGGGGGCAATAAAGTGCATTAGCAAGATCATTCCCAAAAGCACCGGCCAAGAAGTCGCAGGCCCCATCACGTTCCAAGTCATAATCTGTCCCACTAAACCAGAAGTTCCCATTCCAGAACCGGCAGCATTCGATTCCATTTTGAAAACCATGGTAGCGATAGGGCCTAGAATCGCAGATGCCAAAGTGGGAGGAATCCAGATTAAGGGATGCCGCATTATATTGGGCACTTGCAGCATAGAAGTGCCGATACCCTGCGAGATCAGACCGGAAACTTTATTTTCTCGATAGGACGCGACTGCAAAACCCACCATTTGGGCACTACATCCCACGGTTGCTGCCCCGGCTGCCAACCCAGATAGCCCCAACACGATTCCGAGAGCTGCCGAGGAAATCGGGAGGGTCAAGATCATCCCCATCAGCACCGACACAATAATGCCCATTAGGAAGGGTTGACGCTCAGTTCCCCAGTTAATTATGGCACCCAAAGCGGTCATCATTTGTGAGATTCCTGGCCCAATGAGCAGACCCACGATGGCGCCAGAGGTAACAGTCACGAAGGGAGTAACCAAGATATCTACTGGGGTTTTACCGGAAACTAGCAGGCCAAACTCGACAGCCACGAAGGAAGCGATAAATGCCCCCAACGGTTCTCCCGGCCCCTGCAGCTGCATGGAAAGACCGTCCACGATTCCCCCGCTCAAGATTTTGGCGGCATGGGCTCCAATCATTCCGGCTAGCCCGGTGCCTACCACTACATAGGTAGAGGCATGCAGGCGATGCGCTACCCCCATCCCGATGCCGGCTCCGGTAAGTACCGAGGCCACCGAACCGATTAGCACCAGTCCGCGCCCGATTATTCCGGGAATAAAACCGCCTACCTGCACCATGATGGTGCCAATGATCAGGGAAGCGAATAGCCCGTGTGCCATACCGGTCATCGCGTCAATAAAAAATAACGATAGCCAGCCTTTAATCCGTTGTTTCATCTTGGATACTTTCCTTGTTGAGGTACCTCTTTTAGTTTTCGCCTAATAGTCGAAAACTAAAACTTAAGCTACCATAAGGTTTTGTGAGAACCCAATTGCGAGATGCCGAAGAAGTTGCCGTCTACCGGCATGAGGCACTGAGCGTAGTCTTGCAAATCCGGGGGGATTCCCCGCAGCTCATGGTGCTGGTGGCGCGCCGTGAACACTCCCCCTTTCAGGGTTTGTCCGCCCTGCCCTCCGGCCCTTTGGAACCAGGAGAAACCCTCGGTGCCAGCGCTTTTCGGCATCTTTCCGAAAAGATGGATATTGGCGCGCTTTCCTATATGGAACAGCTAGGCACTCGTTCTGATCCCCGCCGCGACCCCAGTCAACGCACTGTGGCCACCGCCTATTTAGGGATAGTACCCGCCCAAGTGAAGACCACAATTCCGTCTTACGCCCATTGGGTACCGGTAAACAACCTGCCACAAATGGCTTATGACCACGCCGATATTATTTCCGAGGGCGTAGATCGGCTGCGGGCGAAACTTTCCTATACCAATATTGCGTTTGCCTTGGCGCCTCCGGATTTCACTATGGCGGAGCTAACCCACCTCTACCAGGCTGCTTTGGGACATGAAGTCTCCCCCACCAACTTGCAGCGGGTGCTCAGTCGCCGTGGGCAGCTCGCCCCCACCGGTCAGCGTAAAGCCCCTGGCACCAAAGGTGGGCGTCCCGCACGCCGTTTCCGCTTCACTAATCACTGCCTGCAGGTAACCGACCCCTTCGCCATCCTCCGCCCTTCCTAACAAGCGCAAAATCTGCAGGTAATCCCGGGGAAGAGGTTTTTCTTCCTACCCCTTCCACGCAAGGGCTAGGTTTTCCTCCTAGATCGTATGTAATTCAAAACGGCTGGTAGAAAAGATTTACACTTTTCTACCAGCCATTATTTTGTTCTACGGTTATATTCTGCTCGACAGCGACTTAATGCCTTTGAAGCAGGTATCGGCGAGAAGTTATCCCTATCCCTGCTGCTAGCAGCAAAGCACCAAGAACAGCGGTAGTACCCAAGGCACCCGTTTGCGCTATCGGAGTAGTAACCCGCGTCTGCGTCCTCACGACCTGCTTAGAGGAAGGATTAGCAGCCGGCTTACCTTTGCCAGGGATTACCTGACCCGGTTTTTCAACGCCAGGTTTGCCAGGTTTATCACCCGTGTCGGGTTTTGTCGGATTGTCGGGCTGCGGGGGGCAGGGCTCGGCGGTTAAATTTAACTCCCACTTCACCACAGCACCATCTTTAAGCTTGAAATCAGCAGCATTCTTCAATACTGCCTCAACCACAGCCTTATCCCCCTCAACCTTCGAGCTATACTCAAACACCTCAGAATCAGGCAACTTCACACTACCCGCAACACCACACTTAAGCCGCTCCACCACCGGAGCCGGCGGAACAACCTCAAGGCGCAAATCATACTCATGCTCATACGGGCCATTATTATCCACTAACTCAATCGGAACATTCGGATCTTTAGGAGTACCCGGAACCGCAGTAATCGAAATCTTCCCATGCTTATCCGGATAATCATGAGTCCCAGGAGTAACCTCTTTCCCATCAATCATCCACTTCACACCGGGAATATCCGGAACCGTAAAAGTACCAGTCTCATCATCAAAACTAGGCGGAACTACCTTAACCTTCTGAGAACCGTAGAACGTGAAGGTCCACTCTCGATAGCCACAGTAGCTATTGTCAATGGAATACCAATCAGAATACTTTGCTGAAGTAGGCGGGTCATTATTTAAATTGCAGTAGTCTTTGACATGGGCACGCACTTTCACAGTGGCTTTCCCATCAACATATTTGGTAACGTCAGATACTTTATTTGTACCCGAAACCTGACTTTGATAGGTGACTTTACCATCGTCGGAGACCAGGTAATACTTTAGCCGGTTGTCATCGGGAATCTGGAAAGTATCATTACTTTCGCCAACATTATCAGCAGCTATGGGCTTTTCAGGCTCAATATTCCCATACCAAAATGCCTTATTTTCTGACCCAGTATCCTTATATAGCCGTATGCGGTTCAAATCAGATACATATTTTACCGGCGACCCATCTTTATAGACGTAGTGATTTTGAACCCCTCCTTGATAAGCATAGCCAGGGCGAGGTTTCGCGCCCCAGTATTTTATCTCGGCAGTCTTACCATCGGTATATTTCAGTACTTCATTCACATAATTGAAGTATTTTTTAACCTCAATTTCTGCATACCCTTTCCCCGCATAGGTAATATCCTTACAAGTCGTGCCGGCAGCAGCTACATCTGCACATTTGCCATCAACCCAGAGGACGTTTACAGATTTGTCTTCCCTTACCAGCTCTTCTACCCTTGCTTTTGCGTCTGTGTGACTTCCTGCCCCCGTCGGATATAGGCAGATTAAATCTCCCTTGTTATGACGGCAAGTATCGTTACCAGGCTTTGGATCTTCTCCCTCGTCATATTGAGCTTCAAAACTCATTACTTCAGCATCGGAAAGCAACTCGCCACCTGGAACCTCAAAAGTATAAGCGGCTTTATCAGCGGGAATCTCGCAGGCTCCATCCGTACGTTTCAAAACCAGCTTCACAGTTGCCGGCCAGCCATCCTTTGTTTTATCTAACGAATCTTCCGGAGGTAGAAACTTCGGCATACTGTATGGGGAAAGTTTAATCTCCTGCAAATCTGTCCAGGTGTCAGTGCCTGGTTTTAGATAGCTGACATAGGGGGTGAAAGCTAGCGGCCCAGAGGCTGCTCCCCCTTCGCGTAGTAACGAATATTGCACCATCAAACGAGCTTTTTTATCTTTTCCCAGGTAATCAATTACGGCATTATCTTTCCAACTATCAGTGGGTCACCCCAGGGGTTACTTTCCATTTCGGAGATTGCTCTGCGGTACATTCTGGGAGCTTTTGAGGAGCCCGAGCAGGGGCAGGAACAACAGTAGTCTCCCCTTGCTTGGGCTGGGTTTTCACTTCATGCTGCTGAGGGGAACGGGATTCAGCCACAGTATTTGACTGCGAGGAGGCAGACTCAACCGTAGATTTTGACTGGGATGCCGCCACTTCTTGCTTAGCTACCTCTGATTGGGAAGTACTAGCAGTGTCGTCAATTATAGCTTCGTCAGCATTCGCATCAGCAACCCCTACCATAGCTCCACTAAAAGTGATTGCTAAAGAAACTACCGCAGCGAGCCCAAACCGGAGAGAGGGACTAAACCCCTGAACCTTTTGCTTCATGTTTTCACCTGAACTTCTTATGTTTCCAATGGGGTGACATTAAAAGCCCATTATAGGCTAATTTCCCACGTAAATCAGTTTTGTGAGCAAAGACTTAGTTTCTACGTACAACGCTTAAGAGAAATCTACTTAACCCCTGAGATTCACTTTCGCCCTCCACAGACAAAAACACCCTCCCAATACCGCCAAAGCGTCCCATTATCGACCACAATTCCCATCTCGGGAGGGCGAAAACGTCACCTTAGGGCGCGACAGAGCGCAAATATAGGGGCGATTTTATGTCTAAGGGCAGAAAGTCGAGTATCAAAAGACGCGACTGATCGTAAACGCGAGCGCGTGTGGGCGGATTTATGCCGAGGGGTAGGCTTCGGGCACTAAATCCGTGAAAATGCCAAAGCATTTTCCGGATTTCGGGGCGCGAGGCAAAATCCGCCCTCACGCGCGAAAACAGGCAAGAGATTATTTAAATTCCAGATGTTTGCCGGCGAAAGCGGTGCGAATGCGCGCGATCTGCTCTTCGGCGGATTGCAACTGCCGCGCGACCTGCGCGGGCGCAGTTCCTCCCCGTCCGGCGCGGGCACGCACCGATCCAGCAGGGCTGAGCACTTCCCGCACTTCAGGAGTTAATAGCGGGTCGATGGCGGCGAATTGTTCGTCACTCAAATCTGCTAGTTCTATCCCGTTTTCTTCACATTCCCGCACGCAGGCTCCGGATACTTCATGTGCTTGCCGAAACGGCATACCCCGCGCCACTAGCCACTCGGCAATATCGGTGGCCAGCGAAAACCCTTGGGGCGCGAGTTCTTCTAGCCGGGCATAGTCAATCTTCATAGTGGCGATCATGCCGCTGACTGCTGGAAGTAATACCTCTAAAGTATCAACCTGGTCAAAGACTGGTTCTTTATCTTCTTGTAGGTCACGAGCATAGGCAAAAGGTAGACCTTTGAGTACTGTCAGCAGACCGGTTAAGTCCCCTATCATGCGACCGGCTTTACCGCGCGCCAATTCTGCCACGTCGGGATTTTTCTTTTGCGGCATGATTGATGAACCAGTAGAGAACGCGTCATCTAAGGTGACGTAACCGAACTCTTTGGTATTCCAGATAACGATTTCTTCTGCGAGACAGGAAATGTCGACCCCGGTCATGGCGCAGATGAACGCGAACTCGGCTACCACATCGCGGGTGGCGGTTCCGTCTATGGAGTTTTCTACTACCCGTTCAAAGGCCAGGTCTGCCCCCACTTGCACCGGGTCTAACCCCAGGGTGTTGCCCGAGAGCGCTCCGGAACCGTAGGGGCTGGTGGCGGCGCGCCGATCCCAATCCTCAAAACGCTGAATGTCTCGCAACAGCGGCCACACGTGGGCAAGTAACTGGTGGGCTAGCAATACCGGCTGGGCGTGCTGCATATGGGTGCGTCCTGGCATTACCGTATCTCCAGCGGCTTTCGCTTGGCTCAAAAGCGCTTCGACTACCTCGATGACGCGCTCGGATAGGGCGCGTGCCTGGTTTCGCAGATACATCCGGATGAGGGTGGCGATCTGGTCGTTGCGGCTACGTCCAGCGCGCAGTTTCCCCCCTAAATGCTCGCCAGCCTCAATCAATAGCCCCCGCTCTAAGGCGGTATGCACGTCCTCGTCAGCGGGGTCGGGGGTGAAGGCACCGCTTTTAACTTTTTCTTCCAGCCGTCCCAAAGCCGCCAGCATTTGCGATAGTTCTTCGCTGTCTATCAGGCCGGCTCCTGCGAGCGCTCGAGCATGGGCGCGCGAGCCGGCTAAATCGTAGAGAGCCAGGCGCCAATCGAAATGGGTGGATACTGAAAGTGCCGCTAATGCTTGGGAAGGCTCTCCTGAAAAGCGTCCTCCCCATAGCGATACCTGTTCGCTCATAGTTATTTCTTGCTTTCTTTTTGTTCCCGCGCGGCTGCTAACTGGGTTGATAGCCCATAGATTCCGATAAATCCGCGCGAGAGGGACTGGTCAAAGCTGTCTCCTGAATCGTAAGTCGCCAGGTTGAAGTCATACAAGCCGACCGCAGAGCGCCGCCCATCAACTACTGCCCGCCCGCCGTGCAGAATCATCCGAATATCGCCGGTAACATATTTTTGACTGTCTTCTACGAAAGCATCTAACGAACCTTTGAGCGGCGAATACCATTGCCCCTCATAAACTAGTTCTGACCAGCGTTGTTCTACTTGCCGTTTGAAGCGTCCTTGTTCGCGCTCTAGGGTCAGGTTTTCCAGGTTTTGGTGGGCGATAATCAGCGCTACTGCCCCGGGAGCCTCGTAGATTTCCCGCGACTTAATCCCGACCAGGCGGTCTTCCACCATATCTAGGCGACCTACCCCTTGGGCTCCTGCCCGGCGGTTCATTTCCTGAATGATTTCTAGGGGCGACATTTTTTGCCCGTCCACAGCTACCGGCACGCCCTCTGCAAAACTAATAACTACCTGGTCAGGAACCGGCGGATAGGCGGGGTCATCGGTGTAAACATACACGTCTTTAGTAGGCGGATTCCATAGATCCTCTAGATACCCGGTTTCTACTGCGCGCCCCCACACGTTCTGGTCGATGGAGAAGGGGTTATGTTTGGTGGTTTCAATCGGGAGTTCGTGTTCTTCGGCGTATTTAATCGCCACGTCCCGGGTGAGTGCCAGGTCTCGTACCGGGGAGATGCATTTAATCTCCGGGTTTTGGCTGGTAAGTGATACCTCAAAGCGCACCTGGTCGTTTCCTTTTCCGGTGCAACCGTGAGCTACGGTATCGGCACCAAAGTCTTTCGCTACTTTTACCAGGTGTTTACAGATTAGCGGGCGAGAAAGCGCCGATACCAGGGGGTATTGATCCATATATAGGCCGTTGGCTTTGATTGCCGGCAGGCAATACTCTTCTGCGAACTCATCCTTAGCGTCGGCCACATAGGCATCGACTGCCCCGCAGTCGAGGGCGCGCTGGCGGATTACCTCCAGGTCTTCCCCGCCCTGCCCTACGTCAACGGCGCAGGCGATCACCTCTTTACCGGTTTGTTCCCCAATCCAGCCGATGGCTACCGAAGTGTCTAATCCGCCCGAATATGCCAGTACTACCCGATCTTTACTCATGGTTATTCTCCTTTTTCTAGGTCTAGTTCTACCTGCAGCAGCGCTTCCTTTAACGCCGGAATCAGGGTTTTCGCTTCGCTAAGTTCAATAATTAGGGGTGGAGCTAGGCGAATAATGTTCGCTGCCGGGGCGTTGACGATAAACCCGGCTTTAAATAGCTCTGTTGCCAGCTGGGGGGCAATATTTTTTTCGAGGACGAGGCCGCGTAGCAGCCCCTGTCCGCGCGTCTCCTTGATCCCCGGGATTTCAGCCTCGGCAATCGCCTGCATCCAGGCGTCCCCAACTTTAGCGGCGCGGGCCGGCAAATCCAGTTCCTCCATCAGGGCGATAGTGCGCGCCACTACCGCACTTACCAGCGGGTTTCCCCCGAAAGTGGTGCCGTGACTTCCCGGTTTTAGGGCAGTGGCGGCACGTTCGTTCATGGCTACACACGCCCCGACCGGCACTCCCGCACCTAAGCCTTTAGCTAAAGTCACCACGTCCGGAATTATTTCTTTCCCATCATGACAGATTCCCTGGTGGGCGAGCCATTTTCCGCATCTACCCATCCCGGTTTGGACTTCGTCAAAAACCAGCAACGCTCCGGCGCGGTCTGCCAGCCTTCGCGCGGCCGCTAATAGTTCGGGCGCTAGCGGGATTACTCCGGCTTCTCCTTGCAGGGGTTCTAGGAAAATCGCGGATACACCCTCTGGGTCTACTGCCTCAATTCCCGCTACCGTGGCTGCTACAAACTCGGTAGGCCCCACGAAGGGAGCGAAGGGTTCGCGGTAGTGCTCCTTATAGGTTAGCGATAGTGACCCCAAGGTACGTCCGTGAAATGCGCCTTTTAGCGCAATCGCGCGCCCTCCCGGCCGGGCGGCTAACGCCATTTTCAAGGCGGCTTCATTGGCTTCGGTGCCTGAGTTTACGAATAGCACTCGCGCCTGGGTGGTGATTTCTGCCTGTATCTCGCTATCCCACCCTGCGGCACAAATTCTTTTGACTGCTTGCGCGGCCTCTACCTGCTGCGGGGTAGTGAAAAAGTTGGAGACGTGAGTAAAGCGGTTGGCTTGCTCGTGAATAGTTTTCACGATTTCGGGATGAGCATATCCGAGGGCGTTAACGGCGATTCCGCCCAGTAAATCTAGGTATTCTTTACCGTCTGTATCCCACACCCGGATACCTTGGCCGTGGGTAAAACAGGCCTGCGGCTGTCCGAATACCCCTAATAGGTTTTCTTGGTAGACGCTGATCCATTCAGAGTTAGTCATGGCTATCTCCCATCACCATAGTTCCAAATCCGGTATCGGTGAAGATTTCTAGCAGCATCGAGTGCGGCACCCTCCCATCAATAATGGTGGCACGGGGTACTCCCTGTTCACAGGCTTGGATACAGGCTTGCACTTTGGGGCGCATTCCCGCTTCCAAGGTAGGCAGCAGTTCCGCGGCCTCGCTCGCCCGCAGCTGCGAAATCCGACTATCCGGGTCTGGCCAGTTGCGATATAGTCCTTTCACATCGGTGAGGACGATTAGTTTCTTAGCCCCAATGGCTCCTGCGACTGCGGCGGCCGCCAAATCTGCGTTGATATTTAATACCTGCGTGGGGTTGTCTTGGTTTACCGCAATGGAGGAAACCACCGGGATACGCCCCGATTGCAGTAAATCTTCTATCGGCCCGGGATCTACGGCGGTTACTTTACCCACTAGCCCCAGGTCGACGGGTTTTCCGTCTACTGCCGCCCCTTGTTTTTGGGCACGTAAAAACGCTCCGTCCTCGCCAGAAATCCCGATTGCCGCGATGGAGGATTCGTTGAGTAACGAAACCAGTTCGCGCTGCACGGTCCCGGTCAGTACCATGCGCACGACTTTCATTACTTCGGGGCTGGTGACCCGCAGTCCGGAAACAAAGGGGGCTGCAATCCCCAGGGTTTTCAGCATGGAGTTGATTTGCGGGCCACCCCCATGCACGACAACCGGTTCAATCCCCCATTCATGCAGGAAACTTACATCCTGGGCGAAAGCGGCTTTTAGTTTTTCAGATATCATGGCGTTTCCGCCGTATTTAATCACGATCCGCGAGCCGGAGTATTCGCGCAGCCACGGCAAGGTTTCTAGCAGCACCCCGGCTTTGTCCCAGGCTGATAAATGTTCTGTACTCATGATGAATAGTCCGCGTTGATGTGAATATATTCGTGGGTAAGGTCGTTGGTCAGTACGCTGGCCTGGGCGTTTCCGGCTCCCAGGCGCACCTCTAAATGCACGTCACGGCTTTCAAAGGGAACGTCTTGCCGGTTTCCCCAAGCGGCGCCGTTTTTACAAACTTGCACCCCGTTGAACAGTACCGATACCGCGCTCGGGTCGTAGGGGCAGACGCTTTCGGGTACGGTGCCCAGTTCGGAAACGATTCTGCCCCAGTTGGGGTCACACCCGGAGATAGCGGTTTTTACCAGGTTTGAGCGGGAAATGGTTTTCGCGGCGATTAAAGCCCCAGCTTCGCTTTCGGCCTCGGTAACCGCAATCTCTACCGTATGCTGCGCTCCTTCCGCATCGTCGGCGAGTTTCCGTGCCAACTGGGCGCAGGTTTCAGTCAGCGCCGCGGTAAATCCGCTGGGGGCTTTTCCGCTTTCCCCGGAGGCCAGCAAAAGTACAGTGTCGTTGGTGGACATGCAGCCATCGGAATCTAGCCGGTTAAAGGTTTTCGCGCAGGCAAGTTCTAGAGCCTTTTGGGCAGTTTCAGCATCGAGGAGCGCGTCAGTGGTGATTACACAAAGCATCGTAGCTAGGGCGGGAGCAAGCATTCCTGCCCCTTTCGCCATTCCTCCGATTTGATAACCTTCAGCCTGCAGGTGAACGGTTTTAGGTTCGTTATCGGTGGTGAGAATAGCCCAGGAGGCATCTGCGCCGCCCTCTTTAGATAGGCTCGCGGCAGCGCTTTCAATCCCGGAGAGCATTTTGTCCATCGGCAGGGGTGTCCCAATCATTCCGGTGGAGCACACTAAAACTTCTCGCGGATCGATTTCGAGAGCCTTTGCGACTGCCTTGGCACTGGCAACCGTATCTTTAAGACCGTTTTCCCCGGTACAGGCGTTGGCGCTGCCCGAGTTTAACACCACCGCGCGCATTCCACTCGCACCTTTTGCGAGGACAGCCCGCGAGTATAGTACGGGGGCGGCGGCGAAACGGTTGGAGGTGAATACCCCAGCGGCTACTGGGTTTTTCCCGGTGTTGAGGACGAGCGCTAGATCTTTACGTCCTTTGCGGCGCATTCCGGAGGCGATTCCGCAGGCTTTGAATCCGGGTACGCTGGTTACGCCTTGGAGGCTTTTATCTTTTTTCACGGGGCAACTCCAATCTGGTTGATGCCGGTATATTCGTCTAGTCCGAGGGCAAGGTTGGCTGATTGCACTGCGGCTTGCGCGGTTCCTTTTCCTAGGTTATCCAGGGCACTAAGGGCGATTATTTTTCCGGACCGTTTATCTAATGCCACCTGTACCTGCACGTTTGCACTGCCGGTCACTGCTTGGGTTTGTGGCCAGATACCGGGGTCAAGTACCTGTATAAGGTTTTCTTCCTGATAAAAATCCTGGTAGAGGGCGTGTAGCTGCTCGGTGGTAGTTTTTCCAGTCGCAGCGGCACTCACGGTTGCCAGGATTCCCCGCGACATGGGTACTAACACTGGAGTGAGGGTAATTTTATAGTCCTCGGGGTTGTTTCCACTGCTAACCGCAAAGTTTTGCGCGATTTCGGGAATGTGGCGATGGGTTCCGCCTACCGCATAGGGCTGGGCATTCCCCAGGGCAGCGGTGGCTAATAGGTGCGGTTTTAGGGATTTTCCGGCTCCGGAATAGCCCACCGCTAAAGTGGCGACAATATCGTTTGGGTCAATTAATCCGGCAGCTACCAGAGGTTGAAAAGCGAAGGTAACAGCAGTTACGTTGCATCCGGGAACCGCGATCTGCTGGGCGCCGGCCAGCTGTTCGCGCTGTGAAGGCCCGCAAGCACACCTAAGTTCGGGCATTCCATAGGTCCAGGCCGGGCAATATTCGCCGCCATAGTAACTGTCCCAGGCTGCTTTAGAGGTGAGCCGATGGTCGGCCCCGCAATCTACCAATAGGCTTTCTACCCCGGCAGCGCGCAGTTGCGCTGCTATTTTCCCGGATTGTCCATGAGGTAGCGCCAGGAAAATCGCGGCGTTTTCTTTTAGCGCCACCGGGTCTACTGCTTTTAATTCTTGCTTGGCTAATTGGGGAAGTTGGGGATGAAACTCCCCTAGTTTTTTACCTACTGAGGAGGACGCGCATAGCTGATCGACCTCGAAATTGGGGTGGGCAGCTACTATCCGCAGGATTTCTCCTCCCGCAAATCCGCTTGCACCAACAATTGAAACCTTCATAGTGAATATTTATATCAAGTTATGAATAACTATACATAACCGCGAGACTCGGTTGTGAGCAGAGATACTTTTACAAAAATGATCGGCAGGGAGATTACCTCCCTGCCGATCACCGGTCAGTCAGCTATTATCTGCTCCAGCCCAGGTATTCTTCCTGGAAAACCAGAGCATCAGCTCAGCTAGGTTACGATCTACTCCAATTCGTTGGCATAGACCGGAACTGTCAAAAACGTGGGGAACTCCCCTTGCATACATACTTCTTTGAAGATCCGGGCAGAACGCTCCGCCCGTTCTATACTGGCTTCATCCACCTCAGAAAGAAACTTTTCATATTCATCAGTAAAGAGTTCCTCAACGAGCTGCGGGGTAACTTTACGCCCATCATCTAGTTCACACTGGTAACGTAACCATTGCCAGATTTGGGAACGCGAGATTTCCGCAGTGGCGGCATCTTCCATCAACCCATAGATGGCAGCCGCTCCATTTCCTCCCAACCAGGAATACAGATAACGCAACCCTACGGCAACATTGGTACGCACCCCTGCCTCAGTAATAGCACCGGGAGTGGAAGCGAAGTTGAGTAGGTCTTTGGCGGTGACATTTACGTCCTCGCGCTGCCGGTCTACCTGGTTGGGGCAATCTGGAAGGTAGCTATCGAAGACTTCGCGTACATATCCCACCATTCCCGGATGCGCCACCCAAGAACCGTCAAAACCTGCCTCTACCTCGCGGGTCTTATCCTCACGAACCTTGCGCTCAGATTCGGCATTGACTGCCGGATCTTTAGAAGGAATAAAGGCGCTCATCCCCCCGATCGCATGAGCTCCGCGCTGATGACAAGTCTTGACTAGCAACTCGGTATAGGAGCGCATAAACGGAACCTGCATCGTGATATCAGAACGATCCGGCAGCACCCAACTAGGACCGGAATCGCGGAACTTCTTAATCGCCGAAAAAATATAGTCCCAGCGACCCGCGTTCAACCCGGAAGAATAATCCCGTAGTTCATAGAGGATTTCTTCCATCTCGAACACCCCCATAATGGTCTCAATCAGGCAGGTTGCCCGAATGGTGCCGTGAGGAATCCCCAGGTATTCTTCGGCGAAGCTAAACACCTGTGCCCACAGCCGTGCCTCCAGATGGCTTTCCATTTTCGGCAGGTAGAAGTAGGGACCGCTACCCCGTTTAATCAGTTCTTTCGCGTTGTGGAAAAAATAGAGCCCAAAGTCGGTGAGCGAACCGGACGAGGAATGCCCCCCAATCCGGATATGTTTTTCCGTCAGATGCCATCCGCGCGGACGCACAATAATGGTAGGCAGCTCGCCCTCATTTAGCTGGTAATGCTTACCATTGCCCGGATTGGTGTACTCAATGGTGCGGCGAATCGCATCATAAAGATTCACCTGTCCGCCGATCACATTGGTGAAATGCGGAGTGTTAGCATCCTCCAGATCAGCCAACCAGCATTTCGCCCCACAGTTAAGGGCGTTGATAGTCATCTTCCGCTCGGTCGGGCCAGTAATCTCCACCCGGCGATCTTCCAAACCGGGAGCTATAGAGGCTACTTTCCAGGACTTGTCCTCGCGAATATGCTCAGTTTCTTTCAGGAAGTGCGGCAAGTAACCGTTGGCAAGACGCTGACGCCGATCGTGACGCGCCTTTAGTAACTCGGCGCGGGTAGCCCCAAATCGCAGCTGGAGCTGCCGCAGAAACTCCAAGGCTTCGTCAGTTAAAATCTCGTCAAAACGGTCAGTGAGGTTAGTCCCCGGATCTTCATGCTGGGGATACCGCACCTCGATTTTTCCTTCGGTTAAATCAGTATGGCTGTTCATCGTATTATCCCTTATGGTCTAGAACTGAGCTTCTTCAGTAGATCCTTTAATCGCCAAAGTGGACGACTCAGGATTAATGGCCGTGGCTACCATGTCGAAGTAGCCGGCACCGACTTCCCGCTGGTGGCGGTGAGCGGTGTAACCATCTTTCTCGGCCGCGAACTCTTTTTCTTGCAGCTCAACAAAGGCGCTCATATCCCGGCTAGCATAGCCTTTGGCCAGTTCAAACATGCCGTAGTTAAGCTGGTGGAATCCCGCCAAAGTAATGAATTGGAAGCAGTATCCCATAGCCGCCAGATCTTTCTGGAAGGACGCAATCTGGGCATCATCCAGGTTGGCTTTCCAGTTGAAGGAGGGCGAGCAGTTATAGGCCAGCATCTTGTCGGGGTATTCCGCTTTGACTGCTTCGGCCACATCCCGAGCCAGCTCGGGATCTGGGGTAGCGGTTTCCACCCACACCAGATCGGCGTGGGGAGCAAAGGCGAGCAACCGCGCGATAACCACTTCTTTACCGGCCTGGGTGTAGTAGTGTCCCTCAGCAGAACGCTCGCCGGTAAGGAATTGGCGATCCAGTTCATCAACATCGGAGGTAATCAGGTTAGCCCCCAGCGAATCGGTGCGCGCCACAATCAAAGTGGAAGTGTTCTGCACATCCGCCGCTAGCCGCGCAGCATCTAGGTTGCGAATCGCCTGCGAAGTCGGGATCAAAACTTTCCCACCCAGATGACCACATTTCTTTTCGGCCGCCAACTGATCTTCGTAGTGAACCCCGGAGGCACCAGATTTGATCATGTTCTTCATTAGTTCGTAGGCATTGAGCGCACCCCCGAATCCGGCCTCGGCATCCGCTACAATCGGGGCGAACCAGTCAAAGTCCACATCCTGATGCTCCGACCAAGTGATTTCATCGGCGCGTTTAAAGGCATTGTTAATCCGGCGCACCATTTTGGGGGCGGAATCATAAGGATAGAGGGACTGATCTGGGTAGGTATTATCGGAGGTGTTGCCATCGGCCGCGACCTGCCATCCGGATAGATAAATAGCTTTTAGTCCCGCCCGCACCATCTGTACTGCCTGGTTTCCGGTGATAGCTCCCAGGGCGTTGATGTAATCTTCTTCGTGCAGCATCTTCCATAGCCGCTGGGCACCCCGCTCAGCCAGGGTGTGTTCTTCAATAACGGAGCCTTGCAGCTCGGCTACCCGCTCAGCGGAATAGGGACGAACCACGCCCTTCCACCGGGGATTGGTATCCCATTCCTTTTGGATCGCGGCTGCTCGTTTTTGGATTTCTTCTGCAGTACTCATGGCTTTCTCCTCTATTTATTGAGCTTTTCTGACCTACGCCTCAACCGAGAACGTATTTCGAGTATTGCGCGACACAATCTCTCGATCTCTACTAAACTTGGGTAAACTATTGAAGAAATTCACACCATGAGAAATTTCGGGGAATCTATGGACGATGAGGACGAACAACTTACTCTCCCGGCGGCTGCTCTACTGGGGGCGCGGGTGCGTTACGCCCGCAAGGAAAAGCGCATTACCTTAAAGGAACTAGCCCACGCGGTAGATCGTGCCCCCTCTCTGATCTCACAAATCGAAAACGGCAAACGAGAACCCCGGCTATCTCTCCTGAAAGCAATTGCCCAAGCATTGGGGGTATCGCTGGCTTATCTGCTAGCAGATGAAGCTCCCGATGAACGTTCTCTCTTGGAACTAGAACTAGCCAGCTACCAGCAGCAATCCTCTTATCAAGCGTTAAGACTGCCTCAGTTAACCCCTTCTTCCCGGTTATCGACCGATGCACTGCGGGTAATTGTGGGTTTACACCGGCAGCTGGCTGCTTCCCGGAAGGTTCATGCCGGAACCCCCGAAAAAGCGCGCGCCGAAAACCGGAAGTTACGCGCAGAGATGCGATCCCGTGACAACTATCTTCCCGAGATCGAAGCTGTGGCCTCCGATATCCTGGGCGCACTCGATATGGAAAATGGCCCGCGTGCAGAGGACGACCTGGAACGGATAGTGCAGTATCTGGGTTACACCCTGATCCGCACCGCTGACCTGCCGACGGCTACGCGTGCCATCCGTGACCTGAAGAATCGGCGAATCTATCTGCGCCCCAACCAGCCGGGAGAGAAATATGTGCGCTCCCTGGGGCTGCGCTCGATTGCGGGAGTGGCACTCGGGCATGAAACTCCCCGCAGTTTCGGCGAGTTCTTGCGCCAACGCATCGCTGCTAACTATTTCGCGGCCGCAATTTTACTGCCCGAAAAACCGGTAGTAGCCATGTTGCAGGAAGCCAAGAAAGCACGGGAACTGGATGTAAGGGAGCTGGTAGATCGCTACCGCGTGCGCTATGAAACCGCAGCTCACCGCTTCACTAACTTGGCGACCCGGCATTTAGGAATCCGCTTGCATTTCGATCGGATATCCCCTGCCGGAGTACTCACCAAAATCTATGCCAATGATGGGATTAAGTTTCCGGAGGACGTATCCGGGGCGGTTGAAGGGCAGCTAATCTGTAGAAAATACGCTTCTATGCAGGCGTTTAAACAAGAGAACCCGGCGATCCCCTACCGGCAATACACCGACACCCCGATGGGAACTTTCTTTTGTACCGCGCAGATTATAACCACCTCTACTGGGCACTATTCCATAGGGATTGGAGTTCCCTTTGCTGACTCAAAGTGGTTTACCGGGCGCGACACCAAGAACCGGATGGCCTCTAGCTGCCCAGACCCAAGGTGTTGCCGCTTGCCAAATCCGTTGCTTGCCAGCGAATGGGAGGGGAAGGCCTTCCCAGAAGTTAAAACTCATTCTCACCTGTTAGCAGCCTTACCTCCCGGAGCGTTCCCGGGAGTTGACGACGCGATTGTCTACGAGTTTTTAGCCAGACACGAAACCGGCAACTAAAACTCCCCTTGGGCAATACTGTCCGCAGGTTGGCGCCTAGCGAGGAATCCTC
>NZ_CABTZZ010000036.1 GCF_902489465.1 uncultured Varibaculum sp.
ACCTACTAGAAAAAGAAATTTTCCAGTAGCTTTTCCAGTAGGTAGTTAATCGCCCTTTACGTCAACCGCGCGAAGCTGCCAAGTGCACTTAGGCGATGCGATCAACCAAGGTGTCGGCAAACTTTTCCAGCGCCGCTTTAACTTCGTTATCTTCAAGGAAAGCAATCGCTGCTTTCGCGTCCTCGCACCAAGAAAAAGCCAATTGCCGGGTACGTTCCAGCACCGAATGTGCCCGCAGCATCTGCACTACCCGTTCCAGTGCCGCGTCCTCGCTAACCAATGTACCTCGGCTAAGTTCCGCTAAAATCTTTTGCCCGTCCTCATCGAGAACTCCGCGCGCCGCGTCCTGCCTCAGCAGCAAAATCGGCATAGTATCTACGCCTTCACGCAAATCCGTGCCCGGAGTTTTCCCGGAATCTGCGCTATCAGAGGACAGATCAATAACGTCATCGGCCAACTGGAACGCTACCCCGATCTTTTCGCCGAACTGGACTACCGCTTCCGTCACGGCCTCGGGAGCCCCGGACAGCTCCGCGCCAAAGCGCGCCGACTGCGCTACCAAAGAACCAGTCTTATCCGCCAGCACCTGAATATAAAACTCCACCGGATCTTGACCTGCTTCCGGGCCGAAAGTCTCGTTCAATTGCCCGCGACATAAACGATCAAAAGTTACCGCATGCTGCAACACTGCGTCCGGCCCTAAAGTGGCAACCACTTGTGAAGCACGAGCAAAGACTAAGTCGCCTGCCAGTACCGCACGGTTATTACCCCACACACGTTGCACGGCATTCACCCCGCGTCTGGTGGGAGCCGAATCCATTACGTCATCGTGGTACAAAGTAGCCAGATGGGTAAGCTCAACTACCACGCAGGCACGCAGAATCTGTTCAGAGGAAGGACGCTCACCCAGATGGGAACACAGGAGCACCAAACCGGGGCGCATTCTTTTGCCACCGGCTTTCGCCAAATGCCCGACAATATCGTCAAGCACCCCTCGGTCATCTGATAGTACCTGGCTCAGGCGCTCCTCCACCTGAGCCAGGCCATCGGAAATTTGATCTTCGAGCTCTTCGATACGCGGCTGGGACAAGTTACTCACGGGATAACAATAGCGGTATTTTGTAAAATATCGAGAACTGATCCCGGGAAAATCCCCAGAAGCACTGTCAAGAGAGCACACATGCCTATCGCCACATAAGTGATCTCGGCATGCGGAGCTACCGTAGTGTTTTCTGCCACCGGATCTAGGAACATGATCTTACCCAGGCGGAAATAGTAGAAGGCAGTAATCGCAGAAGCAATGACTGCGCAAATAACCAACGCAGTTGCCCCTCCTTGTACACCAGCACTAAAGGCTAGGAATTTACCCACGAACCCGGCAGTCAGCGGAATCCCGGCAAAAGACAGCAAGAAGAGCATCATGCATCCTGCTAGCACCGGATGGGTTTTCCCGAACCCAGCCCAAGCGGACATGGAATGTTGCTCCGCAGTCGCGACCCCGTCCTCATTGCTAACCCGAACCAGGTAGATGATCGCGAAGGCACCAATGGTGGCAATCCCGTAGGTCAATAGGTAGAACAGGACTGCCCCATTAGCGTTTAAGGCTCCCTTAGTGAAGGCAATCAAAATAAAGCCGGCATGGGCAATCGAGGAGTAGGCAAGCATCCGTTTGATGTTATCTTGCACCAAACCGAAGAAGGTACCGACCGCCATGGTCAAAATGGCGACTGTCCACAAGAAGGGCTTGAAGTTCGCCTCGAACTGTACCACCACCGTGGAGAAGAAGCGCAGCATCGCGAGGAATGCCGCCGCCTTAACTCCCGCAGCCATGAAACCAGTCACCGGGGTAGGCGCACCCTGATACACATCCGGGGTCCAAGCATGGAAGGGAGCAGCACCAATCTTGAAGAGCAAGCCCACCATCATTAGGGCGGCACCCGTCATCAGCAGTTCCGGAGAAGCTACTCGATAAGGAATCGCTAATGCTAGCTGATCCAACAGCAGGGAGCCGGAGTAGCCGTATAGCAAAGACATACCCATGAGCATAAATCCCGAAGCGAAGGCTCCCAGCACGAAATACTTAAGCGCAGCTTCCTGGCTGAGGAGGCGACGGTAACGCGCCATGGCACTCATCGCATATAGGGGCAGCGAAATAATCTCTAGTGCCACAAACAAGGTGAGCATCGAGTTTGCCATGGGGAACAGCATCATTCCCCCTAGGGAGAATAGGCTGAGCGGCAGCACCTCGCTGCGCTGATAGCCACGTCTCTCAGTCTGTTCTTCTTGGAAAGAACCAGGAATATCTGAGGGCTGTCCGGCGAAAGCAGAAACCCGATTTCCGGTACGATCAATCATCGGAAGCAGCGCCAGCAAACCCACAATCAGCATCACCAGCTGGGAGAACATGGAGAATCCATCCACGATTAGCTCTCCGCGTACTAGCCGCTGACCAGTTTGCAGATCGAAGGCCCCGAATGAGGGCGCAAAGGCCAGCAGGGCAACCGCGACTACTGCAATCGACCAGGTGCATTGTACGGTCCAACGCTGTTTTGCGGGTACGAATGCCTCTAGCAGAATCCCGATGATTGCCCCAAAAAGTACCACCAATACCGGAGCCATTAGCGCCCAGTTAAAACCGAGCTCGCTAAAGTCATTAATCACGGTAGCGTTCATTAAGCTCACTTTCCGGTCCCTTCTACTTGAAACGCCACATCCTGGGTGACAATCACCTTTTGAGCAACCTGTGACATCGGATCAACCAACGGTTGTGGATGCAAACCAATCACCAGCATCAGCACAATCAGCGGGGCAGCCACTCCCCAACGTTCCCGGTTGTCCAAATCCTTAATCGACTTACGATGCTCCGGAGCCTTCCCGGTGAAAATCTTTTGATAAGGCAAAAGCACATAAACCGCGCCCGCGACTACTCCCACCAAGCAGAGCGCTGCTGCCCACTGATAGAGGCGGAAGGTACCAATCAGTACCATCAGCTCCGGCACGAAACCAGACAGACCGGGCAAGGCAATGGCGGCTAATCCGGAGATTAAGAAGGTACCGGCAATCAGCGGGGTCACCCGTTGCATACCGCCGTAAGCCTCAATGTCTTGGCTATGTCCCCGCTCAGTAAGGAATCCGCCAATCAGGAACATACCGGCGATCGATAGGCCGTGCGCCACCATATAAACCATGGCACCAGCCAGCGCCACGGTGTTGCCAACATAGATACCCAGCACCATCAAGCCAAAGTGAGCTACCGAGGTGAAGGAAATCAGACGCATTAGATCCTTTTGCGCCAAAGCCGCCAGTGAACCCCAGATTACGGAGATCACCGCCAGGATAATGAAAGCCAAGGCGGCTCGCCGGGAGGCATTCGGGAAGATGGTCAAACACAAAGTGATCATCCCGAAAGTACCGATTTTATCCAGGATTCCTACTAGCAGCGCAGAGGTTCCCGGACGGGCATTCTCGGCGGTGTCTGCCAGCCAGGTGTGTACTGGCACCATCGGCGCTTTGACCGCGAACGCAATAAAGAAGCTGATCATTAACGCCATTTCTACCCCGGGGCTAGCTTGTAGCTTTCCGGCCAGGTTCTCTATGAGGTAAAGGCCAGCGTGCTGCTCGTTAGAGGCAGCGGCCAGCGGAGAATAAACATAGATTCCCACGATACCGATTAGCATGACCAGTCCGCCGGCCAGGGAGTAAAGCAGGAACTTCATAGCTGCGGCTTTACGTTTTGCCCCATTTCCGTAGCGCCCAATCAGGAAGAACATGGGCACTAGCATGGCTTCAAACGCCAGGTAGAACACGAATACGTCACGAGCGGCAAAAATCAGCATCATAAATGCCAGGGTTGCCAAGGTAAGACCCACATACCCGGCATCATCGTAAGGTGTGTTCTCGCCCTCTAGGTCACGAGCCGAAGCAATCAGCACGATCAAAGTGAGCAGTGCCGAAAGTACTAGCATTGCCAGTCCGAGGCCGTTTACCCCCAGCGCCCAAGAAACTCCCAAAGCACGAATCCAGCTGTGAGTTTCTGCGAACTGGTAGGCGGCCGCTTTACCGTAGTCAAAATTCAGCGCCAAGTAAATGGTGCCTAGCAAAACCAAGGCCGATACTGCGAGACCGATCTGCCTCGCGGCAATCCGAGTAGGCTTTATCAACCACAACGCTAAAGCCGCCAGCGCCGGTAGCAGTACTAGCAGCGTTAGCACCGGGAAAGTTGAGTTCAAGACTGTAATTTCCATTTATCTTTTCCTCCTGCCCCTAAACCAATTGGCTTCCGACAACTAGGACCAGGGCTAAAAGCACACCACCCAGAATGTAACTGGCGTATGTACGAATGTAGCCATTTTGTACATGGCTAAGGGCACGTCCTAGCGCCCCAGCACACCAGGCGATACCCCGAACGATGCCGTCAATGAGGCCGCGGTCAGCGCCCCCAACACCGACAGTAAGTAGTTGTGCCGGTAGCATGGCGACCGACTCGTTAACGGTGTCCTGATACAGATCCACTCGGGCTGCTTCCACCAGAGCGTTGGAGGCCGGAGCAACTTTCGGTACCGGCTTGCGGACGTACATTACGAACGCCAAGGCCAGCCCGCAAAGAACCAGGATCAAGGTGATTACCGAAATCGCGGCGTGGGATAGCACCGAAACCGAAGCGTTTTCCGTAGCGGCTGCAGTGCCAGTAACTGGCTCGAGCCACTGGGTGAACTTCTCGGTGAATCCTAAAACCATCCCCATGGCCAGCGAGAATACTGACAGCACCACAATCGGTCCGTTCATCAACCAGGAAGCTTCGTGCGGATGCACATCGCTGCCACCGTCAAACTCGGTTGTCCACCGCTTTTCTCCATGGAAAATCATGAAGAACAGCCGCGACATATAGAATGAAGTGATTCCCGCGCCCACCATGGCTATCAACCCGAAGATCCAAGCCCCGGTGGTTCCAAATGCCGCCGAGTTAAAGGCAGCTGCGATAATCGGTTCTTTGGAGAAGAAACCCGAGAACGGGGGAATCCCCAAGATCGCCAGCCAGGCTATACCGAAACAGATCCAGGAAACCTTCATCACCGTACGCAGACCGCCGAACCGGCGCATATCTACTTGCTCGTTCATAGCGTGCATTACCGAGCCGGCACCCAGGAACAATTGGGCTTTGAAGAATCCATGTACGAACAGGTGGAAGATAGCCAGTGTCCATCCGATGGGCCCCAAACCGGCACCCAACATCATGTAACCGATCTGGGACATAGTGGACGCAGCCAGAACCTTCTTCATATCGTCCTTGGCGCAACCCACGATTGCTCCGAACAACAAGGTAATCGCACCGACGATTGCCACACAGAGCTGGGCAGTCGGGGAGGCCACAAAGATAGCCCCAGAACGCACAATCAAGTACACACCGGCGGTAACCATGGTAGCCGCGTGGATTAGTGCCGACACTGGGGTGGGGCCGGCCATGGCGTCGCCGAGCCAGGCTTGCAGCGGGAACTGCGCGGATTTACCGCAAGCAGCCAGTAGCAAGAACAGCCCGATGGCGGTAGCCCAACCAGCGGTCATATCCCCAGAGCGAGAAGCTCCCAGTACATCGACGAACTTCATGGAATTGAATTCCGCGTACATGGCCATCATGGCAAGCAACAGACCTAGGTCACCTACCCGGTTCATTACGAAGGCTTTCTTAGCTGCTACCGCATTGGCTAGTTCGTGATTCCAGAAGCCAATCAACAGGTAGGATGCCAGGCCGACGCCCTCCCAACCGAAGAACAACGCCACATAGGAATCCGAAAGCACCAGCGTCAGCATCGAGGCCACAAAGAAGTTCAAGTAGGCGAAGAAACGTCGCCGATCCGGATCGTGTTCCATATAGGCCACGGAATATACGTGGATCAAAGAACCCACAAAAGTAACCAGCAGTACAAAAGTCATCGAGAGCGGATCCAGGAGTAGATTCCAGGAAAGCTCAATGGTCTCATTTCCGCCTCCGGCCTTAAACCAGGTAAACACCGGAGATAAAACCGATCTTTCAGCTGGTGCCTGCCCGATCATTTGGCAGAAAATAATAAAGCCGATCAGGAAA
Source organism: uncultured Varibaculum sp. (assembly GCF_902489465.1). Taxonomy (GTDB): domain Bacteria; phylum Actinomycetota; class Actinomycetes; order Actinomycetales; family Actinomycetaceae; genus Varibaculum. The sequence goes on from NZ_CABTZZ010000036.1 coordinate 6,083, forward strand.
GAACTCCAGGAGGCAACAACTGCCAACCAGTGTCCCCATTTATCGGTAGCCCGACCACATACCAGCAGGAAACCGGAAGATAACAGTGGAATCGCCACCATTAGCCACGCGTATTCCGCTAGTCCCGTAGCCGACACATTTGCCATTTGTTCTGCCGCGGTATTTAGCAACAACGAGTTCATTACTTTCTATACCCCCTAGCGTCCCATCAAACGCACTTCATCGACTGAGGTCGAACGCCGCGTCCTAAAGATCGAGACGATGATCGCCAGGCCTACCACCACTTCTGCCGCGGCTACCACCATGACGAAGAAGGCCATCACTTGCCCTTCAATGTTTTGATGCATATTGGAGAAAGTCACCAGCATCAAGTTACAGGAGTTCAGCATCAATTCCACTCCCATCAGGGCGATGACTGCCGAGTGACGGGTTAAAACGATCACCGCACCGATGAAGAAGAGTATGACTGCCAATACTAGATATGAAGTCAAAGACATTATTCACTGACCTCCGTTTGTGAGGCATCCAGTTTGGATGCTGCCGGCGGATCGCTGGGAGGCGCTCCCTCAATCTTGGGGGTGACTACCCGGGTCTTAGGGGAGTTCAACCCACTAGGCGCATCTTGTCCGGCCATCCCCCAGGCTCCAGATTTAGCGACTGCTTTCGAGGCCGCAGTAGAGTGCACCCCTTGCGCGGGGTTCGCCCCGAGGTCGGCTCGAATCTTCTCTACCAAGTGCGGTGCAGCTTCACCCAGCGAGCGGTCAGCGTTACGGGCACGCAACGCCGCGGAAACCGAGTTGACGATCGGACGTTGATCCTCTCCCGAAATGTTGGGAGTGTCAGTGGCGTTAGTAGTTTGATAAACACCCGCGGCCGGCTGCTGACCGGGATGAATACCCCGTTTAGCGTAATCTTCCATCCGAGCCTGCGCCGTCTCTGGCTGTTTAAACAGCTTATGGAGACGGTCCCCGTGAGTTAGCGAAACCGCCGCGACTACCGCGATGATCAACAGACAGCCGATGACTTCCATAGTGTAAATATGCTCGGTGAACAGGCTCATCGCGATCTTGACCGGGTTAGAATCGGTGCCACCTTGCGGTGAGGCAGTGGGCATATCCGGAACTTGACCAAACTTCGGTAGATAGGCCTTGAGTAGCATAACTGCCACAAAAATCGCTCCGAAAGCGCCCGCACAAATTGCGCTCCAACGCAAGAAACGGCGAGTACGCAGATAGTTATCCGAGGCAGCGACCCCCACCATCATGATAATGAACAGTATCAAGGTCATGACTGCGCCGGTATAGACCACTACTTGCACCACCCCAATAAAGTAGGCTCCCTGCGAGGCGTACATCATTGCTAGGCAGAGCATTACCCCCACCATACATACCGCAGAGTGAACTGCGGTTCGGCAAAACAGCACGCCGAGCGCTAGCGCCACCATGATTACTGCCGTGACCCAGAAGAATACGGTTTGTCCCGTACTAAAATCTGTAGCTGCGGCTTGGGCTAGCAATGTCATTGCTGAACCTCCTTAACCCCGGACTGGGTAAGAGTCGGATCTTCTGGACGGTGCTCGGCAACCCAATCACGTTGCGCCTGGGTCACACCGGTCACCTTCCCTCGGTAATAATCACCATCGGTGGTTCCTTCCACCATGGGGTGGGGAGCGGCAAGCATCCCGTCCTCGAGAGGAGCCAGGATCTGATCTTTCTCGTAGATCATAGTTTCGCGATGGTAATCCGCCATCTCAAAGTCGTTACTCATCGTCAAAGCTCGCGTGGGGCAAGCTTCAATACACATTCCGCAGAAAATACAACGTAAATAGTTGATTTGGTAAACCCTGCCGTAACGCTCCCCGGGCGAATACTGCGCCTCGGGAGCATTGGCTGCGGCCTCTACATAGATGGCATCCGCGGGACATGCCCAGGCACACAGTTCACATCCGATGCATTTCTCCAAGCCATCGGGATAGTGGTTCAGCTGATGGCGGCCGTGAAACCGCGGTTGCACATGCGGAGCCTCGTAGGGGTATTGCTCAGTTACCGTGGGACGGAAGAAAGAGCGGAAAGTAACTCCGAATCCAGCTACGGGAGCGAAAAACTCGCCTAACGCACCCTTTTCATCGGGCTCAAAGCTCATATCTTCCCTGTTGGGATTACGTTTACTCATTTGATTCCCCTTCGTTGGCTACCAGGTAATCTTCCCTGGTACTTGCCCGCACTACGGCACGCGGACTGGGAGGTAGTACTTGCCCAGGCAGAGGCGGCACCGGGTATCCGCCTTTGAAAGCGTCAAAGGGCTCGCTGGCTGCGGCTTCCTTTTGTGCTTGCTTTTCCAGGGCTTTGCGATCGGCCTTGCCCCCGGTTATCCAAATAATGATAAGGGCAACTATAAAGACTGCCGCAATCGCCATCATCCTTTGCGAAATACTGCCAATTCCGTATACGGTAACTACCCGCATCACGACCACCACTACCATCCAGGCGATCGATACCGGCAGCAAAATCTTCCAACCGAGCATCATTAACTGGTCATAGCGAACCCGCAGCAAGGTGCCACGTACCCAAATCATGAACCACATGACCGCCCAAACTTTGATTCCAAACCACAGGAATGGCCAAAGTCCGCTGTTGAGCGCGCCCCCGAGAATCGCATCCCCACCGGGGAAACGCCAACCACCCAGGAACAGCGTCACGCAGATCCCCGATACGTTAAACATGTTGATGTATTCCGCCAGGTAGAACCAGGCGAACTTCATCGAGGAGTACTCGGTCATATGCCCGGCTACGATCTCACCTTCACATTCAGGCAGGTCGAAAGGCAAACGGTTAACTTCGCCCATCATCGAAATCACGTAGATTACGAAAGCGGGGAAGAGGGCGACGCACCACCACATGGGGCTTTGCGCAGCCACAATCTCCGAGGTTTTCATGGAACCGGAAACTACGAACACTGATACCAGAGACATTCCCATTGCCAGTTCGTAGCTGATCACCTGGGCGGCGGAGCGGGTCGCACCATAAAGCGGCAGGTGCCCGTTGGACGCCCAACCGCCGAGGATAATGCCGTAAACTCCTAATCCCGCAACGGCAAGCATATAAAGCACCGCCACATTAGAATCGGTCAGCTGCATAGGAGTCGAAAAACTCCCAAAATGCAGATCGGGGCCGAAAGGAATTACCGCGTAGATGCAGAAGGCACAGGCGGCGGTGATAACCGGTGCCAGTAGATAAAGCACCTTGTCTACATTCCGTTTAAAGATATCCTCTTTAGTTAGTAGCTTGACGGCATCGGCTAGCGCCTGGAAAAGCCCCAGTGGACCGTGAACATTCGGTCCTGGCCGGGTCTGAATCCGCCCCAGGCCGCGCCTTTCCACCCACAGGGCCATGATCACACTGATAATCAGCCATGCCACGATGAATACCGCCTTGATTAAGGATATCCACCAGGTGTCATTACTGAAATCAGCGGCACCAGTACTACTTGCGCTTAGCAGGATTGTGGTATTCACTGCTGCACCTCCGCATTGGGCTCTAACTGGACTAAGGCGCCACTGGTGACGCCCAAAGATTCATACACGTGTGAGCCGGCTGAGCATTCGGGCACCCACACCACACGCTGTGGCATTTTGGTTAGTACCACGGGTAGCTGGATTTGTCCCCTGTCCGTTCTCAGGCTGATAGCGCCGCCATCTTGGATACCAAACTCTTGCGCAGTTTCCGGGCTGATACGCGCAAACGAAGCACGCCCAGCCGCTTGCATATCGGTGGCTCCCACCTGCAAAAGACCTTCATCAATCTGAGTCTTATGGCAAGTGATCACCACTTGCTTATTGGGGGGAGTTATCAACTCAGCAGGGGTGGCACCTTCGAACGCTACCCGTTTGCCATCCCAGTCCATAAGCTCATTAGCTTCCGCGTAAAGGGACTTCAGGGAATCGATCCCCAATTCCACCCCCATCACTTGGGCTAGCTTGTTTAATACTTCCCAGTCCGGCATGTCTTGGGAAACCAAGGCTTGTCCAAAGGGACGTAAGCGCCCTTCCCAGTTAATAAAGGTACCGGGTTTCTCCGAAACTGGCGCCACCGGGAAGACTACGTCCGCTGCTTGGGCGGCCGGCGTGAGATTAACTTCCAGGGAAACTACGAACGAGGCCGCAGCTAAGGCTTTCTGCGCTAAGTTTTGATCTGGCAGGTCGCGCAAGTCTAGACCACCGAGCACCAGAGCAGACAGTTCCCCAGAGCAGGCGCCCTCTAGAATCTTCTGCGTGTCACGTCCAGGCGTATCTGGCAGTTGCGCATTCCAAGCAGCCGCTAGATCACTGCGGGCTTCTGCATCCCGTGCATCGCGTCCAAAGGGCAACAAGCCGGGTAAAGTGCCGGCTTCTACTCCCCCACGTTCGCCGCTGCGGCGCGGAATCCAAGCTAGCCGCGCTCCACTGCGAGCAGCCAAATTATTAACTGCTGCTAGTAAGCCCGGAACGGTACCAGCACGTTCGCCAACTACGATTACTGCGTCTTCGCCTTGCAGGCCGGCAAAAACTGTACCAAAGTCTCCTTCGGCCTCAGCTTTTACATTGGCTACTACTTCCGGCTCAGTTCCGGGAGCTGCAAACAGTACTGTGGCGCCAGTCTTTACCGAGGAGGGAGAGGCGAAAGGTGCCACTGTGGCTACCTTTACGCTTCCGGAGCGTACCCCTTTACGTAACCGCAGGAATACGGAACCGCATTCGTCCTCAGGTTCGAAACCAACCAATAGCACTTGACCGGCTTTTTCCAGGTCAGAGTAGGTTACTGGCATTCCTGCACCCGCAAAATAGGCGCCTAAGAAAGATTCTTCTTCCCGGCCAGCCGCGCGGGTGCGCTGATCAATATCGTTAGTTCCACAAACAACGCGAGCAAACTTGGACCAGGTGTAGGCGTCCTCAAAAGTTAGCCTGCCACCGGGCAGGAAACCAACTTTGCCTTTCCCGGCTGCTGCCAGTCCCTTCGCAGCACGATCAAAAGCATCCGACCAAGAGGTGGGAACCAGTTTGCCGTCCTCGCGCACCAGTGGAGTTTTAATCCGGGAAGGTTGGAATTGCCACTGGTAACCAAAGCGATCTTTATCGGTGATCCACTCTTCGTTTACTTCCAGATCCTTTTGCGCTAGCCGTCGGGTGATAGTTCCGCGACGAATATCGGTGCGCAAAGCAGAACCAGAAGCGTCCTGCTCGGTGACTCCCCGGGTGGAAACCAAATCGAAAGGCCGCGCCCGGAAGCGATAACGCTTTGAGGTCAGTGCCCCTACCGGACAGATCTGAATGATATTGCCCGAGAAGTAAGAGCTAAACAGTCTACCTGCCTGGTCTTTCTCGTCCACGCCGGCGCCAATGGCAGCCGGGGAGGAAAGCGGAGCAGGTTTACCGTGAGAATCCGAAAGCGCTTCAGCGCCAGGGTCTAGACGCAAATGCGAATCTGCACCCTCAGAATGGGAAATCCCCAAGATTTCCTGGTCAAAGGCACCTATGTTTTCACCCATGAAATCATGATCGTCACGAGGCGAGGAACCGCCCCCGCGTCCTTGCAAGGCGATGAAAGAGTCACCTGCAATCTGGTTAGCGAACCGTACACAACGCTGACATAGTACGCAGCGTTCCCGGTCAATCAGAATTTGGCTAGTTAGCTCTACCGGTTTTGGCCACAGTCGCTTTTCATCACTGAAGCGGGTATGCAAAGTGCCATGCGACATGGCTTGATTTTGCAGTGGGCATTCCCCGCCCTTATCGCAAATCGGGCAATCCAAGGGGTGGTTAATCAACAGGAATTCGGTAATCCCGTGTTCGGCTTTCTCCGCTACTTCCGAAGTCGCGGCAGTTTTTATCTCCATCCCGGCCATCGCGGTCATAGTGCAGGCTGGCTGGGGCTTGGGCATAGGGCGAACCACCCCATCACGTCCCGGCATCGCCACCTCTACCAGGCACTGCCGGCAGGCTCCTGCCGGATCTAGTAGCGGATGGTCACAGAACCGCGGAATATGAATTCCTAGTTTTTCGGCTGCGCGAATTAGCAGTGTACCTTTAGCGACCTCAATGTCCTGGCCGTCAATATTGATTTGGACTTGCTCACTCACAGGGCGCCTCCTTTATTAAAAACCTCCGAGGCAGCGGGCGGGAATGCCTCCCACCAGGGAGTCGTATATCCGGCCTCGAACTCTTCGCGGAATTTATCGATTCCGCTACGCACCGGGGTAGCCGCTGCATCACCGAGGGCGCAGAAGCTGCGTCCGGCGATATTGCCGGCAATATCGTAAAGCAGGTCTACATCGCCCTCTTGACCTTTGCCGGCCTCTAAGCGGTGCATTATCTGTTTCATCCAATAGGTACCCTCACGGCACGGGGTGCATTTACCGCAGGATTCATGCTGGTAGAAATCAGTCCAACGGCTAATCACCCGTACTACGGAAGTAGTGTCATCAAAGACCTGCAGGGCGCGGGTTGCCAGCATCGATCCCGAGGCGGCCACGTCCTCGTAAGTTAAGGGAACATCTAAGTCATCGGGAGTAAATAGTGGAGTCGAGGATCCACCCGGGGTATAGAACTTTAAGGCGTGCCCCTCGCGAATCCCGCCGGAGTATTCCAGCAGCTCGCGCATGGTAATCCCAAACGGTGCCTCATATAGACCCGGATGTTTAATGTGACCAGACAGGTTAAACATGCCGTAACCGAGGGATTTATCTTGCCCCATTGAGGCGTACCATTCCGCCGAATTACGGAACACCGTGGATACTTGGGCAATGGTTTCGGCGTTGTTAATTACCGTAGGTCGAGCATAGAGCCCCTTGACTGCCGGGAAGGGCGGTTTCAAACGGGGGTGACCCCGCTTGCCCTCTAGAGAATCCAGCAGTGCGGTTTCTTCTCCGCAGATATAGGCGCCGGCACCGGCGTGGGCAATCAACTTCAGATCACCCAATAATCCGGCATCTTCGGCCTCCTTAATGGCCACTAGCAGACGGTTATAGGCGTGAACGACTTCGCCACGGATATAGATAAAAGCGTGATCGCAACCGATAGCCAAGCAGGTGATCGCCACCCCTTCGATAACCGCGTGCGGGTTAGCCAAAATCATCGGGATATCTTTGCAGGTACCCGGCTCTGATTCGTCACAGTTAACGGTCAGGTAACGCGGACCGCCGTCATCAGGCGGCAGGAACGACCATTTCAGACCAGTACCGAAACCGGCACCACCACGTCCGCGCACGCCGGCTTGCTTGACTGCATCCAGAATTTGCGCCGGTTCCATTTGCTTGGCTTTTTCCAGGCCGGCGTAACCGCCAGTTTTCTGGTAGGCCTGCAGCGTCCAGCTCTCCGGCTCCCGATACTGTTTAGTGATAATCGGGGTCAGCGGAACCCGGCGGATCTCAGACTTTCCGTTTTCGCTCACTTGTCCGCCTCCTTATGATCAGCAGAGGAATGCTCCTTGCCGACCGGATCTTTTCCGGCCTCATTAGCAGCTGCACCCGAAGATGTATCCCCAGCCTGTGCGACTTCAGGTTCTCCAAACTGACCGAGGTCAGGGGCTTGCATACCTTGTTCTTCGGCTACTTTTAGTCCCCACAAACTGGCGGGACCGGCAGCCACGCCCTGATTTGCAGTCTCGGGATTAGGGAATCCGGCCAAAATCCGGCTGGCTTCTTTGAAAGTAGGAGCCACCTCGGATCCTCGCGTGGGATGCACCGGTTTTCCAGCTTTAATATCGCGCACCAATTGCACCGCTGATTCGGGAGTCTGATTATCGAAGAACTCCCAGTTAACCATAACTACCGGCGCATAGTCGCAGCCAGCATTGCATTCGAGTGCCTCGAGAGTAATCTTGCCGTCAGCGGTAGTCTCATCATTTCCGACCTCTAGTTCTTTTTCTAAAGTCTCCATGATGTTATCCCCTCCGAGGACGGCGCAGAGGGCGTTAGTGCATACCCCCACGGTATATTCGCCGTTAGGGTGCCGTTTGAACTGGGTATAGAAGGTGGCAACCGCGCTGACTTCCGCCCGTTGGCAGTTAAGAATATCGGCGATTAGCCCGATGCCGTTGGCGGTGACGTATCCGTCAATGCTCTGCACTAGGTGCAGCAACGGAATCATAGCGCTGCGTTCGTGCCCCTGTGGATAGCGAGCAATAATTTCCGCTGCTTCTGCACGGAACTTTTGCTCGACCTCAAAATCGTAAAAACTCATTAGCGATCGACACCTCCCAGGACGGGATCCACACTGGCGAGCGCCACAATCAAGTCAGAGATCGTACCGCCTTGTGCCATCAAGGATAAGGACTGCAGGTTAGCAAAGCTGGGGTCACGGAAGTGCGCCCGATAGGGACGAGTGCCCCCATCCGAGACCACGTGTACCCCCATTACGCCTTTAGCGTGTTCCACCAGCTGCGTGGCCTGGCCAACCGGTGCTCTAAAGCCTTCGGTCACCAACTTGAAATGTTGAATCAGGGACTCCATGGAGTTACCCATGATCTCTTTGATGTGTTCGGGAGAGTTACCTTGGCCATCGGTACCTACGCTCAGCTGTGCGGGCCATTTGATTTGCGGATCGGAAATCATGACCGGTTCGCCCTCGGTTTCATCAAGGCGATCCAGTACCTGGTAGATAATCTTCAAGGATTCATAACATTCGTCGAAGCGAACCACAGTCCGGTTATAGGCATCGGACTGGTTAGCTACGGGAACATCGAACTCGAAGTTTTCGTATCCACAATAGGGCTGCATCTTCCGCATATCCAGGGGATATCCGGCTGCCCTCACGGAAGGACCGGTCATAGACATCGCCATATGCCCCGATAAAGGCAAAACAGCTACATCGCAAAAACGAGCCTTAAAGATCGGGTTCTGCAAAGTCAGATCCTGCAGCTCGTTGATATCACGGCGGGTCTTGGGGAGCAGATCACGAATATAATCGGTGCACCCAGGCGGCAAATCTTGTGCCACCCCACCGGGACGGATATAGGCGTGGTTCATACGCAAACCGGTGATCTGTTCGAAGATCCGCAGGATTTCTTCGCGTCCTCTGAACCCGATGGTCATCATGGTGGTGGCGCCCAGCTCATTACCGCCGGTAGCAATGGCCACTATATGTGAGGCAATCCGGTTTAACTCCATCATCAGGATGCGGATTAGGTTTGCCCGCTCCGGGATTTCTGCGGTTTTCTTTAGAAGTTTTTCTACTGCCAGGCAGTAGGCGACTTCCTGGAAGAATGGGGCTACATAATCCATCCGGGTGCAGTAGGTTACGCCCTGCGTCCAGGTGCGGTATTCCATGTTCTTTTCGATACCGGTATGCAAGTATCCGGTTCCCACCCGTACATCGCGAACGTATTCTCCATCGAGTTCCGCAATCAGGCGCAACACCCCGTGGGTCGAGGGGTGAACCGGGCCGATATTCATCACCACCCGCTCATTGGCGAGTTTTTCGACTTCGGAGGCCATTTCTTCCCAGTCTCCGCCATGCAGATCGTATTGCGGAGTGTCCTCGGTTACTAGACTGTCGAGGGCAGGACCGGCAGCTCGGAGCAGGGGGCTGTTCTTTTCGTCAGTGTATTTCATTTAGCTGTATGACCTCCGAGAATCGGCGGGCGGAACTGTCGCGCCCTTAAATTGCACCGGGATACCGCCTAACGGATAGTCTTTCCGCTGCGGATGTCCTACCCAGTCGTCGGGTAAAGCAGTTCTGGTCAGACCGGGATGACCGGTAAAGATAATTCCCATCAGATCCCAGGTTTCTCGCTCCCACCAGTCATTTCCTGGGTAGGTAGCTACCACCGAGGGAATCCGAGGATCAGATTCCGGGCAGGTAACTTCTATGCGCAGCTGGCGGTTGTGGGTTGCGGAAAAGAGCATATAGGCAGCGTGCAGCTCTTTCCCCGTGTCATGCGGATAGTGCACACCGTTGACCCCAAGGCACAGCTCGAAACGCAGATCTTGATCGTCGCGGAGCCATCTGGCGACTTGCGGCAGGTGCTCGCGGGCGATGAAAATAGTCAGTTCATCATTATCAACTACTACCCGCTCGATTACCTGCGCTATTTCCAGGTCAGACTGTTCGATAAGCTCTTCTAAAATATCCACAACTTCATCGAACCAAGAGCCATAGGGACGTCCGCTTTCAGCCGGCATCTGGCGACGCAATTGCAATTCAGTGAAACCGGTGGTGTCACCGTCATCGTGTACCCCGAACAGACCGTGGCGGGTACCCATATCTGAGCCGGCCGTAAAACCGCGCGGAGCGGTTACCTCGACCGCTACTGGCCCGTCCTCAACATCGGAATGGAGGACTACTGTCTTGTCGTCTTCGCTCACGCCAACAGTCCTTTCATCTGGGAGGTAGGAGTCGCTTCCAAGGCCGCCTTTTCGGCTTTACGGGCGATCTCCAGCCGTTCTTTTTGAGTAATAGGAGTGCGGTAGTGGATCTGATCCCACAGCACCATAATCGCGTGGATTAGGGCTTCGGGACGCGGGGGGCATCCGGGCAGATAGACATCAACGGGCACCACGTGGTCGCAGCCTTGCACTACCGCATAGTTGTTGAATACCCCGCCGGAGGAAGCACAGGCACCCATGGAAATAACCCATTTAGGCTCCGGCATGGCATCGTAACAGTTGCGGATAATCGGCGCCATCTTCCAGGAAACCCTGCCCGATACGATCATCAGATCAGCATGCCGCGGAGAGGCACGGAAAACTTCCATCCCGAAACGGGAAATATCAAAGCGCGGGGTGCCGGTGGCCATCATTTCGATAGCGCAGCAGGCCAGCCCCATAGTCACCGGCCAGACACTAGCTTTACGGTTAAGACCCATAAACTTGTCTAGGCTAGTGAGGGCGACTCCTGCCGGCAGCTCATTATCAAAAGACATGCTGTACCTCCTGTACCTCTCTTAATAGTCCAGTCCGCCGCGGCGCCATTCATAAATATAGGGCACCAGCACCAACACAATGAACAGTAGGATGTCGATCAATACCGGAATGGCCATCACTTGACCAAAATGCCCGATTGATACCGCGAACGGGTATAGGAACACCATTTCCACGTCGAAGACAATGAACGTCATCGCAATCAAGTAGTACTTAATCGGGAAACGTCCGCGGGCGTCCTCGTGAACATTGGGATCAATCCCGCATTCATAAGTCGCCAGTTTGGTGCGGGTTTTGCGCCCCGGGCCGAGAACTGCCGACAGTACCAGACCGCCGACGGCCAGCACAATCGCGACCGCACCCATGATTAACAGTGATGCCGATGGACTCATTTGGCCTCCACATCCTTTTTATCCGCTCCGCCAGCTATGGCGAAGTTACTGCTGTAGTTTCCGGTTAGATTCCGGTTCGGTTGTTCTTTCTGACCGTTGTGCTTCATGACGGTATTACCACCTTAGTCAGAATTCGCAGCATCTTGTCGGAGGCTACTCCGCCGCGGCGTTCATAACCATCAGAAAGCATCTTATGGACAAATCGCATCAGCGCCGGTTTATCCAACCCGTACTTGGTACAGGCATGCATAATTTTGGGATTCTCGATCAGGCGCACAAACACGCGACCCAAACTGTAGTAACCCCCGTATTGATCTTGCAGGTCACGAGGGTATTCTCGAAGGGCCAGTTCTGCTTGTCCACGCGAGGTACGTCCCAGTGCCTGGATTAAAGCGTCAGCGGCGCGCCGTCCGGCGAACATCCCCGGGGCGATTCCTTCCCCGTTGAAAGGAGATACCATTCCGGCGGCATCACCGACCAAAAGTAGTCCATTTTCGTATGCCGTCTTTTGCTTGAATGTAATTGGAAAGGTGGGAGACCGAAGGGGCTCGACCAAGTTTTCTTCAGATAGGATCCATTCG
>NZ_CABTZZ010000037.1 GCF_902489465.1 uncultured Varibaculum sp.
AAACGGACAAATGTCCTGAAACACCCCAAACCCAAAACGGACAAATGACCCGAAACACCCACCCCAAAAACCCAAAAAATCCCGCGACATATGCGGACATATGTCGCGGGACATCACATTCGTCGGGGTGACAGGATTTGAACCTGCGACCTCTTCGTCCCGAACGAAGCGCGCTACCAAGCTGCGCCACACCCCGCGTAACTCCCATATTGTAGGCAGACCCTCGGTAAATCTAAAAATCACCTGCCTAGATTTCGGCGGATGTCACACTAAAGTCAACCCTGAAACCAGAAAACACTATCTCGAAGGCAGAAACTATAGCAGGAAGCTACCAAGAGATAGCCCTGTCGCCGCCGCTAGCAGCGAGAGCGCCCACACCAGCAGCAACGCTCCCCAGGCACGACGCCAATTTCCCCGTTCCGTAACCGAAAAAATATCGAGTACAAAAGTAGAAAAAGTAGAAAACCCACCCAAAAATCCGGTAGCTAACAGGACATAAACCCGGCTATCAGAGTGCAGGCCGCCACTGCTCACCGCGGCAATCAGCATCCCGCCCAACAGACAAGCCAACACGTTCACCAAAGCGATACCTCCGGCGGGGTGGCGTTTTTCAAGCTTTAGCCAAGTCACGTCGATCCCCCAACGGCACAGCGCCCCTACTCCGCCACTCGCCCCTAAAGCCAAGGCAAAACCGATTCCACCCATTATCGCTCCTGCCCACGTCCGCTCTTGGCGCGCCCTCCCGGGGTATCTTTGGTCGCTAACCGGTACCCCAAGCCTGCCAGCACCACCCCGATTACCAGGAGAATTATCGCTACAGTTGCGGCAGGGTAAAAGTTTCCACTGAGCGCCCAAAATTCACTATACAAAGAGGTTTTCTCACCACTAACCGCTGCGATTCCAAAGGCCGAGAAGGTGGTGAAAGAACCTAAGAACCCGGTGGTAATCCCCAGTTTTAGGGGAGTTCCCAAACGATGCAGGCCAGTCCCTTTCCGATTAGCACGCGTTTTTACATATCCCAGCAGAAAAGCCCCCACCAGATTCGCTAAAATCACCCCAAAAGTAAGCGCCGACCAGCTGAAATAATTTTTTGAAATCGGCAAAGTCCAGCTATCTAGCCCCCAGCGTGCCAAAGTTCCCGCCATACCACCAGTAAAAATAGCAACCGCATCCGCCCCTATTCGCCGAGCAGGATGCTTAGCCACATCACGGGGCTTATCCACAGGTTATCCCCTCGACCTTAATCATCACAGGTAACATCATTTTCAGGTAAAATCCCCGCCACCAGGTATTTGTCTACCGTTTCCGCTACGCACTCCGACCCTAAACCGTAAGCCGTATGGGAATAGGATTTCCAAGTCAGCAGCCGCGAGGCAGGGATTTGCCGGTGTACCGATTGCGCCATTTCATAGGGGGTGGCCGGGTCGTTGGTATTTCCCACTAGCAAAATGGGTTGCGCCCCCACAATCTTCACTTTTTCCCGTTTCGCGGTAGACTGCCACGGCCAGGCCGCGAGCGCATATTCTCCATACGCCATGGAAGATCCCATCAAGGGAAAATCCTGCACCAGTTTTTGCCCGCGCTGATCCCACTCTTTTTGATTTCCCTGCACCGGGTAGTCGGCGCCGTTAATCGCAATAAAAGCATCTAAAGCATTGTTCTCAAACTTGCCGTCTGCGCCGCGTTGATTAAACAAATCAGAGATCCTCAGCAAAGGCGCGCCGTCGCCTTTCAACGCTGCTTGCAGTCCCTCTAGCAGCGAGGGATACAGAGTTTCGTAATAGAGCATCCCCACCGCTGCCCCAAAAGCTAAAGCCCCATTTAGGGGGCGGGCAGAATCATTAGTGGGAATCGGCGAGGCATCGGCGGCAGAAAAAAACTGTTTTAACTGTTTTATTCCGGCTTGCGTATCTTTCCAGGGACAATCCTTGCCTTCGCGTGCACACCAGGCAGCAAAGTTACCAAACGCCGCCTCGAAACCTTTGGCTTGCGCCATTGAGACTTCCCCATAGGAGTAAGACCCATCCAAAACCCCGTCTAATACCAGGCGTCCCACATTTTTAGGAAATAGTTGCGCATAGGTAGTCCCCAGAAAAGAACCATAGGAATAGCCCAGGTAAGAGAGTTTTTTATCTCCTAGGACGGCCCGCAAAATATCTAAATCCCGCGCGACAGAAACGGTATCCAGATATCGTGCGAAGTCGCCGTGCTTTTCCTGACAGCGCTGGGCAAACTCTTTCATATCTACAATGGAACGCTCCCTGCCCGCGGCCGTACCCAGATCGAGGCTTTCAGCTAAGGACTCATCCTTTTGCGCATCGGTGGTGCACTCGAGCGGGTGCGAGCGAGAAACTCCGCGCGGATCAAACCCGACCACATCAAAAGAGGAAAAGACCTGCTTAGAAAGCATATCTTCCGAATTTTTTAACAGGTTTACTCCCGATCCGCCCGGCCCTCCCGGATTGATAAGTAAGCTCCCTAAGCGTTTTCCGCTAGCCCGGCTGCGCGCCAGCGCCAACTCAATATCTTCCTTCTGGGTGTCGCTATAGTCCAAAGGTACTTTCACCCGCGCGCATTGATAGTCTTGATAGTCGCTTTCCTCGCAGGGCGCCCAGGAAACTTTTTGCTGATAGTAGCGTTCCAGCCCGGCGGGAATGGCAGCGTCCTCGCCGTCTAAGGAATTAGTTTCTGAGGACGTAGACGGGGTCACCCGGGTATCAGATTTGGAGACAACGCTACAGGCTGACAGCATCAAGCAACCGGTAAAAACTATTGCTACCAGCATTGACAGTTTGTGTTTACTCATAAACTACTGCCTCAAATCCATCATCATTGCTTCCATCGTAAGTAGCGGCGTCACATTTGCTGCTAGACGCCGCCTGGCGGTGCGAATCGCGTCCATGCGTTGTACGGTACGCTCTGGCGCAGAGCCTTTTGCCAATCTCGTAATCGCTTCCGTTAGATCAACATTAATTAGCGGCACTTTAGCCCCGCTTTGCAGCAGATAAACATCTCGATAAAACCCAAGAAGATTAAGTAATACTCGATCTAGACTATCGCGTAGGTAGCGGGTAGAGCGCCGTTTTTGATCTGCTTTTAGCGCAGTTTCCTGGGCTTTTAGGGCCGGGGGTAGTCGCGACCCCTCCTGGTCATATCCCAGGGAGCGTCGCAACTGCGTCAGTTCCTGCTGATCTTTTTCTTCCGCTCGTTTACTAGCATCGGTTTTTGCTGCCTCCACCAATTTTTGCGCCAGCAGCGCGGCCTCGCCCACGCTGGAAGTAGTGGTAGCAGACAGTAAAATCTTTCGGCGGCGCTCCAGTTCCTCCGGATCGCGAGCTAAAGATTTCGCCACCCCAATATGAGATTGAGACAGCGCAGCTGCCTGGCGGGCAGTTTCGGGAGCGATCCCTTGTTTTTCAATCAGCAACTGCGCCACTTCCGGAACGCTGGGAGTAACCAGGCTGACGTGGCGGCAGCGGGAACGAATCGTGGGTAACACATCGCCGGGTTGGGTAGTGCACAGTAGCCACACGGTACGCGGGGGCGGTTCCTCAATCGCTTTCAGCAATAGATTGGAGGTACGCTCCACCATCCGATCGGCGTCCTCCATCAGTATCACTCGCCATTTTCCTCCGGCAGGCGCCTGCTGTGCCAGCGTCACCAGAGAAGCAATCTCCTCCATTTTGATAATCAGCCGTTCGGTGGTCACCACTTTCACGTCCGGATGGGTACCTTTAAGTACGCGGCGGCACTCCCCACATTCCCCGCAGCCCGGAGTTTGCGGATCTTCACATTGCAAAGCGGCCGCGAAAGCTAGCGCCGCTACCGACCGCCCCGCACCGGGAGGACCGGTCACCAACCAGGCATGCGACATTTGCCTGGTTAAAGCCGAGTCTGCTATCTGCTGCTCATTTGCCTGCCGGAGGACGCGCGCGGAGTGCGCAGCAGTCTCAAAAATCTTTACCGCCGCTTTTTGTCCGACGATCTGATCCCATACGCTCATAACTGCTGCAACCCGATTTGGGGACTATCATCGGCCTGAGTATCCGCCTCGCGGGCACTCAAATCTAGTAGCGACCACGCGCTTCCGGTCTGCTCTTGACCAGCCTGCATTTTCGCCCTCGCCGCAAAAGCCGCGCTAACTAGCGATAACACTTGCTGATGAATCTCTTCTACCCCACGGGTAGCATCCAGTACTTTTATCCGCTGCCGATCGCGCTCGGCAATCTGCAAGAAGGCTTGCCGTACCGCCTGGTGAAAAGCCAGGCCTGCCGACTCCATCCGGTCAGGGCGCTCAGTGCGCCGCGCCACTAGCACTTCCGGATCACCGTCCAGCAATATAGTCAGATCCGGGAGCAGGTTTCTGGTTGCCCATAGAGAAATCTCCTCAATTTTTTCTAACCCTAGACCCCGTCCTATTCCCTGATAGGCCAGCGAAGAATCCAGGTAACGATCAGATACTACTATCTCCCCCGCCTGCAGATGCGGTTTGATTATAGTCTGCACGTGCCAAGCCCGATCCGCAGCATAAAGCAGCGCCTCAGTGTGGGGGTCAAGGTCTTCACCATGCATCACTTCCCGGCGCAGCCTTTGCCCCAACAAGGTGCCGCCCGGTTCAAAAGTGGTGATCGCAGCTGCCCCGCGCGCCACTAAAGCCTGCATCAACAGTTTCACCTGAGTAGATTTCCCGGTATAGTCCCCTCCTTCGAAGGAGATAAAGAAACCTGGATAGGGCATGGCGGCATTCATGTGCTTAGCTTACCGAACTTAGTTAGCTCAGCGCGTTACCTCCGGTGATAAAACGGGCATTAGCCCGATAAAACGTAACTAAGTAGCTGGCAACCTCTAGGTTCCTTAAGCAGATTGGCTTTCCCACCATGCCAGCAGCCGCTCACGCGCCGCCTCTTTGCCAATCTCGCCCTCTTCGAGTCGCAAATTCAGCAGATACTTATAGGCTTTCCCCACCTGCGGTCCGGGTTTTAGCTGGAGGATTTGCATTATTTCTTCCCCGTCTAGTTCGGGGCGGATCCGGGACAGCTCCTCTTTTTCGGCCAGCTGGGCAATGCGTTTTTCCAGGTCATCATAGGCGTGTTCTAGGCGCGCCGCGCGGCGTCGATTCCGGGTCGTGCAATCGGCGCGGGTCAGGCGATGCAGACGAGTGAGCATCGGCCCGGCATCGGCCACGTAGCGACGCACCGCCGAGTCACTCCAAGCCTGCTCCCCATAGCCGTGAAACCGCAGGTGCAACGCAACTAACTGGGTTACCTCTTTAATGGTTTGTTTATCAAAGTGAAGGGCGTGCATCCGTTTACGGGTAAGTTTCGCTCCCACGATCTCGTGATGATGGAAAGATACCGTCCCATCTTTTTCGAAACGGCGGGTGGCAGGTTTGCCCACGTCATGCAGGAGGGCGGCAAAACGCAACACGAAATCGGGACGCGGCACCTCTCCCTCTGGCCCGGTCTCTAAAGCTATTGCCTGGTCCACTACGGTCAAGGTGTGTTCGTAGACATCTTTGTGGCGGCCGTGTTCATCTACGGTGGCGCGCAAATTCGCCACTTCTGGTAGCACCATCGCCGCCAGCCCGGTATAAACCATTAGTTCCAGGCCTTTGCGCGGATTTTTACCCACCATCAAGGCTTCCAGTTCGGAGCGCACCCGCTCGGGGGAAACAATCTCGATGCGGCTCGCCATATTTTCCATGGCCGCCATCACCGGCATGGTCACGTCTAGGTCAAGCTGGGAGGCGAACCGGGCAGCTCGCATCATACGCAAGGGGTCATCATCGAATGATTGCTCGGGGGAAACTGGAGTACGTAACTGGCCGGCAACTAAATCGGCAATCCCCTGATGGGGATCCACCAGGGTTAAATCTGGTAGCCGCAGCGCCATCGCGTTCACCGTAAAATCTCGACGCGTTAAGTCGCCCTCTAAAGTATCCCCAAACTCTACCGCAGGTTTACGGCTATTTTTTTGATATTTATCGCTGCGATAGGTAGTTACTTCTACGGTTAAACCTGCTTTATGGGCTCCAATAGTGCCGAACTCTTTACCCATGGTCCACACGTTTCCCGCCCAGTCTTTCAAAATCTGTTCGGTTTCATCTGGACGCGCTGAAGTCGCCAAGTCCCAATCGTGAGGCTCGCGGCCACACATGGCGTCCCGTACTGGCCCACCTACCAGGGAAAGCTCTTGGCCTTTGGCGGTAAATAGTTCCGCGAGTTCTAAAATCACTGCCGGCAGCTTAGAAAGCGCCTGCAGCATATTCGCGAGGGCGGAGGCCGCATTTTCCGGCAACTGTACCTCGCTAGCGTTCAGGCCAGCAGGATCATTAGCTAACTTTAGATTCTTATTCATTGTTTACAGATTGCCAGAAAGCCCAGCCGTCTTCCAAGTGGCAAGTTGTTAGCTCGCTGACAAGGGGGCAAGGTAGCATTAAAGATATGTCCGTTCGCAATTCGTATCGTCGCCGGCACCGCGCCAAGTCGCGCCGCGCTGCCTCGCTACCAATTGTGGACGAGACTTCTGCTGGCGGTTTGGTGGTAAAAGTTGAGGATCACCAGGCTTTCGTGGCTTTAATCGCCCGTCGTAACCGCAATGGCAATATCGAATGGTGCCTGCCTAAAGGTCATTTGGAACCGGGCGAAACCGCGCAAGAAGCCGCGCGCAGAGAAATTTTTGAAGAAACCGGGATCAAAGGAAAAGTGATTGCCCCTCTGATCTCTATCGACTACTGGTTCGCGGGAGCCGGCAGGCGAATCCATAAAGTGGTACACCACTATCTTTTAGAGGCTACGGGTGGCACGATTACCGTCGATAATGATCCGGATCATGAAGCGGAGGCCGCTGCTTGGGTTCCCCTGGATATGGTCTCCAAAGTGCTGGTTTACCCAAATGAACGCAGAGTGGTAGCCACTGCCCTGGAACTATTAGAAATAGAGGACTAGGGTGGCTATCTCACGGCTGAGGGGCAGAGTGTTCGGGGTGGTAGTTACCGTGCTACTCACCCTTTGCTGCACTTTTAATCCCGGGAGCCCCCCGGTAGCTAAAGCTGCCCCGCAATCGCCAGCACTGCAGCTGACTGCGGCCATTACTGCGATTAGCCCCGATACCCTCTCCTATAAAGAGGATGAGCAGGCGCGAGCAGAAAAGGTTACGGTGACCGGAACCGTTAGCAACCACACCGATGCCACTGTAGATAATGTATTAGTTCAGGTGTCCACTACTTCCAGATTGGGAGAGGATGCCGAGACTATTCGCACCTGGGTTAAAGAGGAATCTGATAGGGGGATGGGGGTTTTACGCCTTCGACAAAGTAAAACCTTAACGCAGGTGCCAGCGAAAAAAACTGTAAAGTTTGCAATAGAGATTCCCACCAATAGCCTTCCTGCCCCAAGTAAGAACAGTTTGGGGAGTCTGGGGGTTCAAGCTAACGTTTCCGCTAGCAAGGTGAAAAGAAATAATACCCGGGGTGACCGATCCCTGCTGTTGTATGCACCGCAAACAGAATCACCGGCAAATAGTTCCTTGGCGATAATAGCTCCCCTTTCGGCCTCTTCCCCTGAAATCGCCAAATGGTTGGCCAGGGATGGAATCGGCAGTCAGGCTACTGCCAGTACCCAGACGTCCAGTCAAGTCGACGAGCCATTGAAAAGCGTGGGCGATAATGCAAAACTGTTGAGCAACCTGTCAACTACGGGAATTACTTGGGTGGTGGATCCTGCCCTCTTGCACACTAACTCTCCTCTCTTAACCGGTAGTTTTGCTCCTTTACCAGAGAAACCTGACCCTTTAAGTCTTGACCCGGTAATGCTTGAGGCTCTGAAAACTGCGCAAGCTAAAGGCGCTAGTGTTTCACTTGATTTATGGGGCGCACCTGACCTAGTGCAATTAGATAAAAACGCGCTGGCTAAAGCAGCAGAAGGAAACCGCCAGTTGGGAGCATTACTGGAAAAGGAACTAACCCTAGCTCCCAGTACCATTTTTTTGGCTAATCCCCACTGGGCAGGCCGTACCGATGCTATCTGTGGCAGCTCCGAAAGCCGATTGAGCGGGGGTTGCGTCCTAGTTACCGGCGGAGATCAGTTGCCCCTAACGCGAAGCTACAACTATCAACCAGACCTGCTAGGGCAAGCTAAAACCGGGGATCAAACCCGTCAATTCCTAGCAGATCATGGGACTTTATCGGCACTTTTGGCTTCTTCTTCTACCGAGGACGCTTTCACTAATACCCAGGTAGCTCGCGCCATGCTGGCCGCAATCGCCAGTGAACGTCCTTCACAACCCCGACTCATTAACGCAGTTTTACCAAATGGAGCCCTAGATGCTGCGGTAACCCAACAGCGTTTAAGTAAAATCCTTAGCGACTCGTGGGTTAAGGGAACCTCTCTACCGCAAGCGCTCGGAGCAGATCCTACCTCGGTAACTTTAGGTACCAATCCCAAAATCCAGAATCTGGCACCAGATACTCCCGGAACTTTAGGTGTCGCCGGGAGTTCTTCCCATAGCGCCACCAAATCGCTAAATACTGCCCGCCAGCGCGTCATGCCGTCCTTAGAGCAAATAGCTCCGGACCACCAGCGCATTACTACTCCCCTATATCAGCAGCTTTTGCTTTCCACTTCCCGGGCAATGACTAGTGCGGAACGTAACCAGGCGATCACTAATGCGGGTAGTCAGCTCGACCTGCTGTCTCGGGCGGTACAAATTCAGACTTCTTCCCAAATAAATTTGATTGCTAGCAGTTCCCAAATACCGATTAAAGTGTTAAATCGACTCCCAGTTGAGGTGAACGTACGCTTAAAGCTACAGCCAACTGATTCGCGTCTGCGAGCGGACTCAACAGTAGCGGTGAGCTTAGCTCCCAAGGGATCAAAAACCGTAAAGATTCCAATTACTGCGGTGCGTAACGGTAACGTCCGGGTGAAAGTAGCGATCTTACCGCAGACCAGTAATCTAGTTCTTGATCAGCAACAGCAAATTGACCTGCGGATTCGTACCGGATGGGAGGATAAGATTTTTCTTGGTTTTATCTTTAGTGCGGCAGCGATCTTTATAGTTGGTTTGATTGTTAATTTCCGCCGGGGCACCCGGATGGAACAAGAATAAAGCGAAGGAGGAGGCAGTGAGCAGCGAGGACGAAAAAACCGACCCAGAAATTAAGGGCATAAAAAAAATTAATGTGGCTCGTGCCTCGGGAATCATGCTAGCTGGAACCATGGTTTCCCGGCTACTGGGTTTTGTGCGGGCTGCCCTGCTAATTGCGCTTATCGGTTCGATTGGGGCTAATGATGCCTTCCAGGCCGCTAATAGCCTTCCCAATATTATTTATAATCTGCTAGCTTCCTCTATTCTTTCCGCGGTGTTGGTTCCCCAGATTGTGCGAGCCCTGCAACGCAAAAACTCTGATGAGTTTATTAATCGGCTGCTCACCTTATTTACTACCGGACTGGCGCTGTTAACTCTGGTATGCGTAGCCCTGGCGCCGGTATTCGTTACTTTATTTGCGGCGAAACTGGATCCGGGATGGAAACAGCTGGCGATTACTTTTTCTTATTGGTCCTTGCCCCAGGTGTTCTTCTACGGTCTTTATTCCCTGTGGGGACAATTCCTCAACGCTAAAGGCTCTTTCGGCCCCTATATGTGGGCACCGGTAGTAAACAACGTGGTGGGGATTGCAGGAATTTTTATTTTCTGGCGGGTACTAGGTACCGAAACCGATTGGGCGGGTGACCCCAGCGTGTGGACCGGGGAACCTGTTGTTTTATTAGCCGGTATTTCCACGTTAGGAATCGTGGTGCAAGCCCTGATTTTGCTGATTCCGCTGCGCCGCACCGGTTTCAAAATGCGTCCAGTATGGGGTATTCGTGGCTATGGCTTAGGAGAAGTATCTCGCACTGCCATCTGGGCTTTTTCAGCTTTATGTGTAGCCCAGCTGGGTTTTTTGGCGATTTCTAATATTGCGGCCGCAGCTAACGGTTACGCTGCCAAACATCAGGTAACTATCGCCACCACTACGGCTTATAACACTGCCTTTACGGTATACATGATTCCGCAATCAATGATTGTGACTTCGGTAGTTACCGCCATGTTTACCTCTATGAGCGCTATGGTGGCCGTCGGACAGCTCTCTCGCTTACGCACCCAGTTCCTTAACACCCAGCAGGGGGTTTCTTTAATCACTTGCCTGTGTTCGGTACTAATCGTGGTTTTGGCGCTGCCAATTATGCAGTTCATCATGCCTACTACCCCGATCGCTTCTGTGCAGGCCTTTGCGCAAGTGTTGGCGGTAATGGCTTTGGGGATTCCTTTCCTGGGATTCTTTAACCTTTCGCAGCGCCTAATTTTGGCCTTTGCTGATGCCCGCAGTACTTTCCTGGTACAGATTCCGATGACTATTTGTACCCTAATTGTTTGTGGTTTAACGGTGCTGCTACTACCAGTCAAATATTGGGTAATGGGAGCTTCCGCCGGTATGCAACTGTCCTACCTGGTGGGATCCGTCCTCACGATTTGGCATTTGCACAAGAAACATCTGCCTTTAAAGTTTACTGCTCAAGTGGGTCGTTCACTGGTGACTATTACCCTAGCGACTCTCGGTGCCGGCTGTGCGGGTTGGTTGATTTTGCATTACTGGGGACCTTTGGCTGGTTCCCCCAGCGATCCGGCTCTGGTGCATATGACGGGGGCATTAGCCAGGGTACTGGTGGTAACCCTAGTAATGACTGTGCTCTACCTTGGTCTGCTATTAGTCTGGCGCTGTCCTGCGCTTTCCCTTTTGGCGGCGCCTATCTGGGCTAAGCTGAGCAAAGGCCGTCCTCTGCCGCAAATACTAACCTATGTTCCCAGCGAGGCTCAGCTGACATCTAACTCACAGTCCCCAGAGGGCGTCAGCGAGCAAGAGGCGATAAACTCTAGGGAAGATGATCCCGCTCTCGCAACCTTGGGGGAGGACGAACACGCGCAAACCCAGGTTAAGGCGACACTACGTCCCAGCGAAACCGGAAATGATTCCTATGTGCAGCCTCAAAATGAATTAAGCAAGGAAGATGAGGATCAAGTGGCCAGTGAACATCTTGAACCCGAGGTGACAGCTATCAGCTATAACGCCGACGGATACGTTAACCTGCAATCCGGTATGACTTTGCATTTCCCCGGTCAGGAACGCTTTTGTGTGCTTAGCCTCAACCAGCGTCTGGCGGGAAAATTCTTGCCGGAAAAGGATGCCTGGGTAGTCAGTGATGAAGCCGGTCAACCTGCCGAGCTGCTGGTGCTGCAGGGAATACGGGAAAAAACTCGCGAATACTATACGCAACTGCAGCAAGTTAAGGCTCCAGGTTTCCAGGAATTTATTTGGATTTCCTCTGATCCAGTGGACGCGGTTTTATTGCAGGCCACCCCGGATCTACCGTTGAGTGAGATTGTAGGTTCCGGTATGCCGGCACCGGTAATCCACTCTTTGATTTCGCAGGTGAGCGCAGGATTATCTGAACTTCATGAGGCAGGCTTAGCACATGGGGCTATCGATCCGGCCCATATCTTAGTGTCAGCTACCGGAGAAGTGATTATTCGCCTAGACGTAGCCGATCAAAACGCATCCGCTGATTTAACGGCGGCGCAAACCCGAGACGGACAGCGGGTTTTAGAACTGCTCTATTTCTTGACTAGCGGTAATCGTGACCAGTTCTCGAAAGCAAAAGCTGGCGAAAAACTACTTCCGCCTTCTGAGTTCCATCACGGAAGCGATGTGGATTTAGATGCGGTAGCCCTGGCGGGGGCAGCGATGCCTTCTCCTCGCCTATGCCAGGCTATCTGGAAGCAACTGGGAACGAGCGAACTAGACCCGGTAGCTAACTGGTTAGCCACCCTAGATGACCAAAGAGAAACCGACGGGGAAAAGTCACCGCAGGTAACCGCGCCTACTCCAGAAGAGCCTTCAGCGTTTGCGGACGCACAAGCAGCTTCCGATAATGGGGATACACCTGAGCGTAATAATTTGACTGCGGAAACCAACCGCGCCGAAGAAGAAACCAGTGATCCTAGCGACCCCGGCAATCAAGACGGCTCGTCCTCACCCCAAAAGAGCGCTACAGATAATAGCGAAGACGAAGATAATCCTTCGGTAGGCGATAGCGAGGACGTATCCTCACCGGTTTCTTCCAGTAGCGATACCCCCGCCACCACTAGTGATAGCGAAAATGCGGAGGAGAACGATAGAGAGGTAGAGCCCCAGGACAAAAGTTTAGCTATGGAGGCTGCTACTTCTGCCCGGGCTATTAAACCAGTATTACCTCCCGCAGCTAAAATCCCGGGACACCGCCACCAGCCCTATCAGGAATCTGCAAAAACCCAGGCAATCCCTCTAACCGAGATGCAGGAAATGAATCTTAACCCGCAGGAAGAAAAGGCAGGTGATGGCGCCTGGGTGCCGCAAGCGGTAAGTTCCCAGCAAGCCCGTCAGGGATCCCGCCCGCAACCACCAAACTTCTTGGGTCGCCTCGGGTCAGGTAAATCCTCGAACTCGGTGGGACAGATACCTACGCTAGCTACTTTAGATTCAAAAATGAAAACCCCCGGAGAACTGGGCTTAGGCTCCGAGCAAGCTGCTCAGAAATCCTCACCCCAGAAACCGAAGTTTTCTAAAAATCCGAAAAAAGCCGCGAAACAGAAAGCGAAACTAGCAGAAAAAATTAATAGGGACGCTCAAAAAGCTGCTCGCCAAGCTGAACGGCGCCGACAGCGCGAACAGCGCCGGCAAGAACGGATTTCCCAGCTATCGCCTAAAGATTTAGAGCCGGTGAACGTCAGCCGGCGGCTGATCGTTTCTAGCCTGGTGGGGATGGCAATAGTACTAGTTCTTTCGGTGATGGTGTTAGCGTTTTGGCCGCGTCACACCCCGCCGGTAGCCAAACCAACTACCTCTCAAACCCAAACCCAAAAAGTTGCCCCTAAGCCAGCACCGGTAACTAAACCTGCCGAAATCGCCGGAGTTGCTTCTATAGATGCCGAAGGCAATGACACCGAGCATCCGGAGCTCGCTGACCGGATGATTGATGGTGATGAAAATACCTGGTGGCGTTCGCGCTTCTTCCGCAACCCGAAGCTGGGGGATCGCAGCGGTTTTGGGGTGATAGTTACTTTCAAGGAACAGGCTAGTGTTTCTGAGATTAAGTTAAAAACCAATGCCCAAGGCGGAAAAATCGAGGTGCGTTCTCTACCGGAATCTGGCCTACCGCGAGATGGTAAAGTCCTAGCTACTGGTACTTTCTCCGATACGGTTAGCTTAAAACTTAACCCGAAAGCTAATACCCCGGCGCTGATCTTGTGGTTCCCGGAACTTCCTCTTGATAACACTGGAAACAACCGGGCAACCATTTCTGAAATCGCGGTTTCCTAGTCAGCCCTGACTATCCGGTTTCGCTCACCGCGTTAACTGGTTGCGCGGCGAGCTTTTTACCTGCGAAAATAGTTTTGACAATAACGGTTAAGACCCTGATCTAGGAGGTTCCATGTCGGTACGCGACATTATCATTATCGGTTCTGGACCGGCCGGCTATACGGCAGCGATCTACACTGCCCGCGCGGGGCTTAACCCCCTACTAATCGCCGGGGAGGTAACCGCCGGTGGTGCCCTAATGAATACCACCGAGGTAGAGAACTTTCCCGGTTTTCCCGAGGGGATTCAAGGCCCAGATTTAATGGCGAATATGCTTGCTCAGGCCGAGCGTTTCGGATGCGAGATTCTTTACGAGGACGCCCTAGAAGTTTCTCTTGCCGAGGAAGAGAAAAAAGTAGTCACCTCCGAAGGAGAATATCTGGCGCGCCGGGTGATTTTGTCTATGGGTTCGGAATACCGCAAACTTAACGTGCCTGGAGAAGCCGAACTATCGGGACGAGGCGTCTCCTATTGCGCCACCTGTGATGGTTTCTTCTTCAAAGATCAACACTTGGCAGTGGTGGGCGGGGGAGACTCCGCGATGGAAGAGGCGCTGTTCTTAACCAAGTTCGCCAAGAAGGTGACGGTGATTCACCGCCGTGACCAATTGCGAGCCTCCCAGATTATGGCTGAACGGGCTGCGGCTAACCCGAAGATTGATTTCGCTTGGAACAGTACTGTTGCCCAGATTAATGGGGAAGATAAAGTTGAATCGTTGACTTTAAAGTCTACGGTAGACGGCAAAGAAAGCACCTTGGACGCCACCGGAGTGTTTGTGGCGATCGGCCACGAACCGCGCTCGCAGCTAGTAAACGGGCAAGTTGATTTGGACGAGGCCGGATATGTGCGGGTTAATGAACCGGGAACCGCCACTAACCTGAAAGGAGTTTTCGCCTGCGGAGACCTGGTTGATCACACTTATCGCCAAGCGATTACTGCCGCGGGCTCAGGGTGCCGAGCCGCCCTCGATGCCGAACGTTCCCTAGCCGACTAAGAACTGATTTTTACCATCTTTAGAGAGGAAAATACGAGATGACTAAACCGTTAGAAGTAACCGAAAATAGCTTTGACCAGGAAGTCTTGAAAGCTGAGATCCCGGTTTTGGTAGATTTTTGGGCGCCTTGGTGTGGGCCTTGCCGTCAAATGGGGCCGATAGTAGACGAAATAGCTGCCGAGGTTGCCGGGAAAGCTAAAGTGGTTAAAGTCAATATTGATGAAAACCCCCAGTTGGCCGCCAAGTACGGGATTAACTCGATCCCCATGTTTATGGTGTTCAACCAGGGGGAGATTACCCGGGGCATCCTGGGCGCTAACCCGAAACGCGAACTGCTAGGGCCGCTGCAGCAAGAAATCGACAAGTAGCGTGTCGTCTCTGCTCGCTTCCGCGAGGCTGTCTGCTTTTGCGAGTTCTAGTAGGGGTCTATAGGAGTTTTCATTAGCGCCTTATACTGCCCCTTATACTGAATAAGTGCGAAGTCTAAAGCGTTTTTTGATAGTAATAGCCGTGTTGGTACTCCTGCTGGGAGTGTTAGACCGGGTTGCTTGCTGGTGGGCGGAAAATGAGGGGACTGGGGTTCTAGAGAAGCGGGGCGCAGAAAACGCCACCGTTAAAGTTAATGACTTACCTTTCTTAACTTCTCTCATCGCCGGCAGTATTAACCAGGTGGACGTGACTATTCCTCGCCTAGATGTTGCCGCAGAAGGTGGCGCCATCCCCATAACCGCGGTTCGCGCCCAGATCAATCAGCTAGACCTGACGACCAGCCGGTTAAATATCGATAAAATCGGCCAGTTCAACGCTGAAGGTAATCTCAGCCAAGAGGCTTTTGCGCAGTTAGTGGCAAAAAAGGCGCCGGGAGTAAAAGTAAAACTGGATGCTGGGAAACTAGCTTTTACTACCCAAAAGTGGGGACAAGAAATCTTAGCTGAGGGGCAATTGTCACTAGCTAGCGGGGCAGATGGTTTGACCCCCACCCTGGTAGTCAAACCCACCGCCCTTAAAACTGAGCTACCCCGCTACCTGCAGGCTCGCCTGAAGCTGCCGGAGTTTTTACCCTCGATCAACATCCCGATCACCGGCTTGCCCGCCAATGTGCAGCTAAGCGCAGTAGAGGTTAAAGCCGATCACCTCAAATTTAAGCTGACTGGGAAGAATATCCCACTACAAAAGAATTCTGTTTCCTGATTTTGGGTTTGCCGGTTAATCTCAAGGGGATTAACCGGCTATTACCTGCAAAGGTGAAAACGGGGCGGGGTCGAAATAGAAGATACCTACTTCGACCCCGCCCCGGGCTTTCGGGTACGGAACCCCTGTTTTTGAAACCGGGCTACAGGCTGCGCACGATTTCTTCTACCGAGGATTTCGCATCGCCAAAGAGCATATCGGTGTTCTCGTTAAAGAACAGCGGATTTTGCACCCCGGCATAACCGGGATTCATCGACCGCTTAAACACCACTACTTGGCGGGCTTTCCACACTTCCAGTACCGGCATTCCCGCAATCGGGCTGCCCGGTTTAGTGGCATCGGGATTAACGGTATCGTTTGCTCCAATCACCAGTACTACGTCAGTATCGGGGAAGTCGTCGTTAATCTCATCCATTTCTAGCACCACATCATAGGGTACTTTGGCTTCTGCTAGCAGCACGTTCATATGTCCGGGCATCCGTCCCGCTACCGGGTGGATCCCGAAACGCACGTTTACTCCTGCCTCGCGCAGCTTGGCAGTCAGATCTGCTACCGGGAACTGGGCTTGTGCCTGCGCCATCCCGTAACCGGGGGTAATAATCACGCTGGAGGCATCCTTTAACGCTTGCGCGACCTCGGCCGCACTGGTTTCGGTGTAGTCGCCGTAATCGGTATCTGCCCCTTTAGCCGGTCCGCCGTCAGAGCCGAAGCCTCCCAAAATCACGGAGACGAACGAACGGTTCATGGCTTTGCACATGATGTAGGACAGGTAGGCACCAGAAGAACCCACCAAAGCCCCCGCGATAATCAGCATATTGTTACCCAACATGAAGCCCGCGGCAGCCGCTGCCCAACCAGAGTAAGAGTTAAGCATCGACACCACGACTGGCATATCGCCGCCGCCGATCGCGGCCACCAGGTGTAGCCCCAGTACCAGGGCGATTATGGTCATCACGATGATGGCGACCCACTGCATCCAGGTCAAGGTCATAGTGGTAGCGCTCAGGTGCGAGCCACGTACCATCACCCCAATGAGCCCGATGGACACAATAATGGCGATAGCGTTCAGCCAATTGCGTCCCGGCAAAGTTAGGGGCGCGCCCTTAATCTTCCCCGACAGTTTCAGGTAGGCAATGATAGAGCCGGTGAAGGTAACGGCACCAATAAAGATGCCCACTCCTACTTCCCCTAGGTGGAAACCTACGGTGGCCGGATTAATCGCAGTCGCCGCATCGGCTCCTGCCTTATTGAACTCCCAAGGCATATGGATGAAGGTATTAAAGCCCACCAGCACTGCCGCTAAACCTACAAAGGAGTGCAGCATGGCTACCAGTTCCGGCATGCCGGTCATGGGAATAGTTTTCGCTCGCCAAAGACCAATAATCGCGCCGGCAATCATCGCGACTGCAATCAGCAGCGCAGTTACCAAGGTCGATTGGTAACCGGGAGCCCCCGCGTTATATAGCGCCACCGCGATAGTAGCGACTACCGCTACCAGCATTCCGATTGCCCCGAAACGGTTACCCCGCAGGGCGGTCTCATTTTTTGATAGACCCGCGAGCGCCAAAATGAACAGCAGCGCCGCAATCAGATAGGCAATGTTTTGTCCTCGGCTAATCCAAAATTCGCTAGTTGTTGCACTGGCAACCAGGGTGGGGGCTGCCGCAGATAGAAGGTTACTCATTTCTTACTTCTCCTCCCCCCGGAACATGGTCAGCATTCGGTGGGTTACCGAGAAGCCGCCAAAGATGTTGATTGAAGCCACCAAGATTGCTAAGAAACTCAGCGCGGACACTATGGGTTTTGCGCTTCCTACCTGCAATATTGCGCCCACTAGAATAATTCCGGAAATGGCGTTGGTTTCACTCATTAACGGAGTGTGGAGCGAGTGGGTAACGGCAGTAATCACATAGAAGCCCACCACAATCGCCAGCATCAAAATGAAGTAGTAAGGGATCAACGGTTTGGGGGTGGCGGCAATCAAGGCCAGCCCTAAAACTATCCCTACCGTTGCCCACAACAATCGTTTACGTTTCTTCGCAGCCGCCTCTTCAGCTTTCTGGCGGGCATTAGCTGCAGCGTCCTCTACCGATTCCGTCTTGGCGGGGGCGGCGGGGGCCGCGGGGAC
>NZ_CABTZZ010000038.1 GCF_902489465.1 uncultured Varibaculum sp.
GGGAGAAGTTTTATCCGAGCAGGCTAGGTGGGCGCAAAATTTGGAAAACGCCGCTACGTTTTCCAAATTTTTGGGCAGGAGGAAAAACTTCTCCCCCACGCTGAACCAGCCGCAGGTTTACGCCATTCACTCCGGAAGGAAAACCTAGCGTCCGCGATTGAATCAGGAAGGCTGCAACTGGCGATAGACTGGGCAGTAACGTTTATTATCGGAGGTTGACTTTGCGCATTGTTCCCCCACCGAGTGCAGAGGCTCGGGCAGCTAGTGAAGTATTAGCTCCTCAGGGCGACAATAGCGATAAAGCTATCCAGATTGGCGAAGAAGCTGTTCCGCAGATTATCTGGGTGCAAAGCGAACTGAGTGCAGGGAAAGAACTGGGAGAAAACGGTAAGGATTCTGCCGCACGGCCGCTGGTTTTCCTACCGGTATCCGATAACCCCGATCGCGATAAGTTGTTCTTTACCGCGCTCCGCACCGCCCTCTGGCCGGATAGTTTCACTTCCCTACCCACTATCGATTTATCCGCTGTTGCCAGGCCAGCTAAACCATTCTTCGCGTTAAGGATTCTGGCCGATTACCACCCAATATTTTTCCCGGCACGCACCGAGCGTCTTTCTCCCTCATGGGCGCTCCGGCAAGCACAGCGTCTGCGCCGCCTCCCTAGCCAGGTCAGTTTTATCCTTTCCACCTCGGGTTCTACGAAACCCGGAGGGCGCCTGGTGGGAATATCTCTGGAGGCTTTGCGTGCCTCCCATCAGGCGACCGCGCAGCGCCTGGGAGGAAACGGTATCTGGGTAGCAGCACTTCCTCGGGATCATATCGCCGGTTTCCAGGTGATTGCCCGCGCCTACGCGGGCGGAACTGAACCAGTAAATATCGATATGACCGGCGGTTTTAAGCTCTCTCGGCTCCGGGAAGCACTGCAAAACACTCCCTCGAATAACCTTCCCGTCTATCTATCGCTGGTTCCCACTCAGCTGCGCCGCGCCCTCGCCGATCCAAAAACTACTGCAGCTTTGCGGATATGCTCTGCAATCCTGGTAGGGGGAGCCCATATTTCCTCCTCACTTCTTTCCGCTGGGCGCGAGGCGGGGTTAAATCTGGTCACCACCTACGGGATGACCGAAACTTGCGGAGGCTGTGTCTATGACGGCATGCCGCTGCCCCAAGTTACAGTTGCGGTCAACGAGGGCAGAATATGGCTGGCTACCCCCACTTTGATGAGCGGTTATTTGGAGGCAGAATCGGATCCAGAAATCCGCGAGTTTTCCGGTACAACCTGGCTGGCCACCAACGATACTGGCAGGATAGTTTTCGCAGCCGAGAATGAGGGCATTAAAGCGGAAAGGATTGAGCTTTGGGATGCGAACCGAACTCACCCTCTAGTACCCGATTCTCCGCTCATCGAGCCAGTGGGCAACCAAAGCACGCTAGAGGCCACCGAGGAGACTTCCAAGGAGGGAAACGAGCGAGGGCTATATCCCCAAGAATCACTCGGGGATAGGGCTGTCATTATCGACATGTCCTGCCCTGCTCATTTAAAAGTGCTCGGACGCCTGGATGACACCATTATTTCTGGTGGGGAAAATATCTCTTTACCGCTGGTGACCCGCGCTGCCGAACAAGTGGGTTTTCCCGGGTTAGAGTTTTGCGCTCTGAAGGATGAGGAATGGGGTCAGATACTTTGCGCTGTTTTTTCTTCTGGCGGTTTGCCTACCACAGAACCCACCGCTACTCCCGACCTTGCCCAGTTCGGCTACGACCTGCGTGAATCCCTTAGAGAGCATTTGCCGTCCTCGCATCTGCCCCGCGCGGCGGCTCTGCTCCCTCACTTTCCTCTGCTTCCCACCGGAAAACTGGATCGTCGCGCCCTAGAAGAAGCCGTTCGCGCCCTCGATAAACAAAACCGCACCTGGCGCAAATAGATAGCGGCGGCGAGGAAACCCCCCGTCGCCGCTACCGAAAGTTCAGTTACTTCTTTAGCACCTGGTGGTAGGCCGCCAAATCGAGCACCCCGTTTCCGGAAAGTCCGATCAAGAGCACCTGACCATCACGAGCCTCCCCCGAACGGATAAAGTCCAGAGCGCCGGCAATCGCGTGGGTAGATTCGGGGGCGGGAATAATCCCCTCGGCACGCGCGAACTCAAGACCGGCCGCAAAGGTTTCTTCTTGCGGATAGGCGCGTGCCTCCATCAATCCCAAGTGATAGGCATGAGACACCATCGGTGCCATCCCGTGATAACGCAAGCCACCAGCATGAATCGGATCAGGAACGAAGTCATGCCCCAAGGTGTACATCTTCATTAGCGGCGTCAGCCCCGACATATCCCCAAAGTCATAACGATATTCGCCTTGCGTAAGCGAAGGACAGGCAGCCGGCTCGCAGGCCACTACCCGGGCGTTCTTGCCTTCACGCAGATTCTCTCCAATAAAGGGAGTAGCCAGACCGCCCAGGTTAGATCCACCCCCCGCGCAACCGAATATGAAGTCCGCTCCGGATTCTCCGGCTGCTGCCAGTTGGGATTGCGCCTCGAGGCCTATTACCGTCTGGTGGATAATCACTTGGTTCATAACCGAGCCCAAAGCGTAGTGAGCTTGCGGATCCGAAACCGCAGATTCTACGGCCTCCGAAATCGCCATCCCTAAAGACCCGGACGTATCGGGGTTTTCGGCTAGGATTTTACGCCCCGACTCGGTTAATTCGGAGGGCGAGGCGTGACATTGAGCGCCATAAACTTCCATTTGTAAGCGCCGATAGGGCTTATGGTCATAGGAAGTACGTACCTGCCACACTTCACATTGCATCCCCAGCATCGAGCACGCCATTGCCAGGGACGCTCCCCACTGGCCGGCACCAGTTTCCGTGGTGAGCCGCTTGATCCCGGCCACTGCATTGTAGTAAGCCTGCGCTAATGCCGAGTTCGGTTTATGGGATCCGGCAGGTGAATTACCTTCGTATTTGTAGTAGATACGGCATTTAGTGCCTAGCTCCTGCTCGAGATTATGAGCGCGATAAAGCGGTGCGGGACGGAAACTAGTGTACAGTTCCCGAACCCGCTGGGGAATATCTATATAGCGTTCCTTGCTCAGCTCTAGTTCGATGAGGCCGGGGGCAAATAGCGGCTCTAAATCTTTCGCGGTAATCGGTTCGCGGGTCTGTGGGTTCAGGTAGGGAGGCATCGGCTCCGGGAAATCAGCGACCAGGTTGTACCAGCGAGAAGGGATATGGCTATCGATCGGAAATCCTAAAGGCTGGATTTTGGGGTTATCAGTCATTTTATGCTCCTCAATGAAATATCACTTCTATTAAATAGTTTCCGCTGGCGGGAGACAAAAAAATACCCGCCACTGGGCGGGTTAAACAAATGCCTGAAAGAAAGGACCCGCCTAGGCGAGCCACCACCACTGAATCGATTTGATCGCTGTTTCTTTCATAGCTCCATGCTAACGAAAACGTGAAAGCAACTACAAGCCGTCTCAATAATTGGTGTTTTGCTTTTCGGGGCTTTAGTCTGAACGTAGCCATCAAGAGCAGTGCAGAGACCTGGCTCGCGCACTGCAGCAACCGATAAGACGGTGCTAATGCCAGGACCGATGGGAAGGAACTTATGAGCAACGCTAAAGCGGAAAAGCCGCTGATTGAGCTGCGGGATGTTTACAAAATTTATCCCCGCAAAAAGCAGGACAAGCTGCACGCCCTCGATGGTATCTCCCTGAAAATTGGATCCGGGGAGATTCATGGCATCGTGGGGCAATCCGGAGCCGGAAAATCTACGTTGATTCGTTGCTTGACTGCTCTAGAACATCCCACTTCGGGGGAAATCTTGGTGGCAGGACAAAATCTTTCTACCCTGTCTGAAAAGCATTTACGCCAGGCTCGTCGCTCTATTGGGATGGTGTTTCAAGCGGCTAACCTGCTCGATTCGCGTACTGCCGCCGGCAATATTGCCTACCCGTTGTATTTGGCGGGGCAAAAACGCGGGGAACGCCACGAGCGGGTACAAAAGCTTCTGGATTTGGTGGGATTGCATGATCGGGGTTCCTCTTACCCCTCTCAGCTTTCCGGGGGGCAACAACAGCGAGTAGGGGTCGCCCGGGCACTTGCCGATGAACCCCAAGTGTTGCTGTGCGACGAACCTACCAGCGCTTTGGATACTGAATCGACCCAGCAGATCCTGCATTTAATTAAAGATGTGCATGACCGCCTGGGGGTCACCGTGGTGATCATTACCCACGAAATGAGCGTGATCCGCGAGATTTGCACTCACGTGACTTTGCTGGAGCATGGGAAAGTCGTGCAGACGGGTTCGGTAGCGGATGTAGTCAAGTCGCACTCCTCGCGGTTGGCTAAGGATCTGGTTCCGCCTCCAAATGTTGATGACGAGGTTACTTTGGATGGCGAACCCGCCTCAGTAGTGGATATTGCTTTTACTTCTTCACCAGGGGTGCCCACCGGATCGAAAGTTATGGATCTGGTTGCCCAATTGGGCGGGGATATCGTGGCCGGGACTTTTGAAACTGTGGGAACCACGCAAGTTGGCCGCTTAGCTGTAGGGGTAAAAACCACGGGACTGAACGCTTTTATCCGCGAAATGGAAAATCATCACATCTATACGGAGGTGCGAGCGTGAGTCTGGTCGCTACTACCTCACAGGTTGTGTCCATGATGCCCTTCGCCGCAGATAGCTCTGGCCGCTGGTTTTCCAATCCGGTGATTACTAATAATCTGCTAGATGCCACTTTAGAGACGATCTATATGTCTTTATGGTCGGGATTATTCTCGATCCTGTTGGGGTTACCTATCGGTCTGCTGTTGGTGGCGACCGCTCCCGCGGGGCTACTGTCAGGGTCTAAAGTAGCGCGTGTGCTCTACGCAGTGCTGGGATTTATCGTGAATGTGGGGCGCTCGCTACCTTTCGTAATCTTGATGATTTCGATTATTCCCTTTACTCGCCTGCTGGTGGGCACCACTCTGGGCTGGAAAGCAGCGGTAGTGCCCTTAACGCTGGCGGCGGCGCCGTTCTTTGCCCGCCTGGTGGAATCCAATGTCCAAGGGGTGGACAGTGGCAAACTAGAGGCCGCAAAAATGGCGGGTGCCTCTAACTGGCAAATCATGATGGGGGTACAGGTGCGTGAGGCGCTACCAGCTCTAATCCAATCAGTTACCGTCACTTTGATTTCTTTGATTGGTTACGGCGCGATGGCCGGTACTTTAGGCACCGGCGGACTGGGCGCCCTCGCTATGAACTATGGCTATACTCGCTTTATGGGTGACGTAATGCTAGTCGTGGTCATCGACATTTTGCTGATCGTAGTCATCGTACAGTGGCTAGGCGATATGCTTAGCCGGCTGGTAGATCACCGTTAAGGAAAAACCAGTCGGAGATTCTCGCCGCTCCTAGCGGCTCTCGATAAAAGTTATTATTTCCTGGCTCTACGTTAGGTACCCAGGGAAACTTCCCCCCTAGTCCACTTCGTAGACGCTGGTAAGGGCGGGCAATAAAACTTTGTACACTACCTAAAAAACTACTTATAAGGAATTTTAAAATGAAAACTTGGAAGAAAATTGTGGCCGCAGCTGGAGCTGCTGGCTTAGCTTTGAGCCTTGCTGCTTGTGGCGGTAATTCCGCTGGAGATAACAACAAGCTGATTGTGGGGGCTTCTCCGTCACCACATGCGCAAATCTTGCAATATGTGGCCGAAAACTTGGCTGAAAAGCAGGGTATCGAGCTGGAAGTCAAAGAATACACCGACTACATCCAGCCGAATGAAGCCCTCAACTCTGGGGATTTGGATGCTAACTACTTCCAGACCGTTCCTTACTTTGATGAAGTTACTGCTAAGAACAAGTGGCAGTTCGATCATGGCGAGGGGATCCACCTAGAGCCGCTAGGTATTTATTCCGAGAAGATCAAAGATATTAAGGATCTGAAGGATGGTGCCAAGATTGGGGTCATTAATGACACCACTAACCAGGCTCGCGCCCTAAAGCTGCTGGCTGATAATGGTTTGATTAAACTACCGAACGACGAAAAGCAGCAGCTGGTATCAGTAATTGCGAAATCCAAAGAATACAATCCCCGCGGCTTTGAACTCTCCGAGGTAGAAGGACCGCAATTGGTGCGTTCCCTAGCCGACCTGGATATTGCAGTGATTAACGGTAACTATGCGTTAGGCGGAGGCAAGAAACCCTCTGACGCCCTGATTTTGGAATCCACTGAAAACAATCCTTCCCTGAATATTTTGGCTTGGAAGAAAGATTCCGAAAAGACAGAGGCGATTAAGAAGCTGGACACATTGCTACACTCGCCGGAAGTAAAGGCTTTCATTGAGAAGACCTGGCCAGACAAGTCAGTACTACCCGGTTTTTAATCCCACTAACCTGGTGGAATTGAGAATCTAAACGCCTGAAATCTAAGGGGGGGCGGGTTCGAAGAAAAGCTTCGAACCCGCCCTCATGGCATGTCTACCACTAGTTACAACCCCTAGTCGCAGTTATCTAAAACCAGAAGAATAATTATCGGATTTCCAGCCCTTAGGCACTCTTGCGTGCAATCAGGCGAGTGGCTACTTGGTTTTCAATCGCATCCCATTTTTTGCCATAGTTTTCTTTATCAAAGAAGAATTCAACGTGTTCTACCAGTCGTTCGACAGCTAAACTGGCCAGTTCCTCCCGGTCTTGTCGCACGGTGGTTAGTTCCACATAGGGTTCGGATGCAATCGGGGTGTCATCGAAACCTATCACTGCGATTTCTTCGGGAATATTTACGCCCTCTTGCCACATCCGAATCATGAATCCTTGCGCACACAGATCGTTAAAGCACATCACTGCGCGCGGCATCTCCCGTTTGCCGGTGCGAACCTGTCGTAATATCTGATCGGCAACCCGTGCCCCATCACCGGTATTTTGCCCGCCTTGATAGATCCGCAACGAAGGACTTTCATCTGCGGTTAAACCCTGATCTGCAAGGCATTGCTTAAAGGTGGCTTCCCGCACGTGCGCATTGGTTTGATTGTCCCCCCTGATATGTACAATGTCACGAAAGCCTTGTTCCCACAGGTACTCAAAGGATTTTTTAATCCCATAGGCATCGTTAGACACCACCGCATCCACACTGGTGGAACCAACTTCTTGGCACAGGGTAATTAGGGGAATCACTGCCGCAATTTTTTCTAAATACTTGGCAGAAAGTTTGGTACCTATTAGCACAATCCCCTCGCAGCGGTCTTGCATCAAGGACTCGATGCAATCCTTTTCGCTGCGCTGCCCCACACAACCGACTGCCACCAGGCGATATCCCTGTTGCTCGGCGTAGCGGTAGAGCGGATCCATTAGCGATATTTGGAACTCTTGCTCCATATAAAACACCACACCTAACAGATGGGTACGTTCCAGGCGAATAAGGGCAGCCTGTCGATCGGGCCGGTATCCCATTTCAAATGCAGCGCGCTGAATCTCCGCACGTCGCTTATTTGAGACTCCGGGTCGTCCAGACAACGCAACAGACACCGTGGAAATAGAGGCTCCTACTTCTTTGGCCACATCGGAGATAGTTAGTTTTTGTTTCATAGTGTTGCTTTTAGATTATCGCTAAATAACCCTAGAAGCGGCGAATCGCAACCGCAGAATCACATTTTGACGTTGTCCGATAGCTTCCTTGAATACACATTGCTTTTATACGAATACTCGCCGGTGAATCTGACGAACTTAATCTCTTGGACTGCTATTTCCTAAGGACAGCACCTCTAAAGGATAGTTTTTCCGAGGACGCGAGCTGCGCCCTCGGAAAAACCAATTCCTATCCATTTATCGAATAGCTATTACTGTCCGAACTCGCTCTTTACCCGGGCAATCATCTTCTTGTTGATTTCGTCAGCACGGTCATGCCAACCGAATACACACAGAGACAACACCCCATCAAACTGCATATCCCGCAGGGTGCTAAACAGCTCGTCCCAGGGAACTTCCCCCATGCCGATCTCATTGTGCTGGTGTACCCGCGCGTCAACTCCCGGAGGATTTATTACGTAGCGATTGCCATCGAAGGCCTTATGATTGAATACATCGGCGACATGTACTTCTTTGAGTAGGTCGCCAGCAGAACGCAGCATCCGTTCCACATCGCCTTTACCGTCTGAAAGGTGGAAGGTGTGGGGGGCACAGTATTCATAGCCAATCCAGGGCTTATTTACCCCGCGGATCAGGTTGATGGCAGGATCATGTAGCTCCACGAAGTCATAGGGATGCGCCTCCATATGCAGTTGGATCCCATATTTTTCAAAATCCGGGGTAAGCTCTTCAATGGACTTGTACCACTGATGTTCGCAGCGCCGCGGGGTGTTGGGGTCGCCAGAAAACTCTGAAACAATCTCGCGTACGTCTAGCTGATCGGCAATTTCTAACAGCCTACGCCAATTACGCACCTGGGCTTGCCGTTCTTCTTCATCCACGCACGCCCAGTTAAACACCGGGTTCAAGGTGGCAATCTTAACCCCAGACTCTTTCTGTGCCTTGTTCAGTTCGGCAACATAAGCGTCATCGGCTTTGGGGTAGTGATGCCAAAAGTGAAAATCTGCTGTGGGAGACAGTTCCACGTAATCAAAACCTAGCTCCCGGGCTTTATGCAGGGTTTGCGAAACTGGCATGAACCAGTAATACATATTGGGGTCGAGGGCGATCTTGACCATTATTCATTCCTTCTACTTGGCGGTGACTTTATTTCGCAGGACGGTTTTCGAGGTTTCTCCTGCAGGCAGCAGCCTCTTCGCTCCGCTTATTTTATTGGGCATCCTCAGTTTAGCCGAAACGTTTCGCTATGTCGAGACTTTCCCAAGTTTTCCCGTTGCAGACTTTGCAGCACCAAAGTCTGCCTACCTTTATTTAACGCGCGTTAAGTTAGGCTGTCAAGGGTGCTGCTATTTTTATTTTTCTCGCGTGAAGTAGCGCCTCCGATCTACTCTTGTTCGCTAGATGCGTGTTTGCCCAAAAAAATACCTATTTCCCTAGGTTAGTTTGTAAAGTAGATGCATAGAGGGCAAAATGCGTCGCCTAGCGCCGCCAACCCACAAGGTCAGACACAGAAAGAAGGAACGGAAAATGGAAACCGGCAACGCTTCCAGCGTCCAGGAATCAAACGACCCGAAAGAACGGGTGGCACTCAATCGTCAACTGGCGCAAATGCTAAAGGGCGGCGTGATTATGGACGTCACCACCCCGGAGCAGGCAAGGATCGCAGAGGATGCGGGGGCGGCAGCGGTAATGGCGCTAGAACGCATTCCTGCAGATATCCGTGCCGCCGGCGGTGTTTCCCGGATGAGCGACCCGGCAATGATCAAGGGAATTCAAGAAGCAGTTTCTATCCCGGTAATGGCGAAATGCCGCATCGGACATTTTGTAGAAGCACAACTGCTTGAGGCTATCGAAATCGACTATATCGATGAATCCGAAGTACTCTCCCCTGCCGACGATATCTACCATATTGATAAAACCCAGTTCAAAGTACCTTTCGTATGCGGGGCACGTAACCTGGGTGAAGCGCTACGCCGTATTGGTGAGGGCGCGACCATGATCCGCACCAAGGGCGAGCCGGGAACCGGTGACGTTGTGCAGGCAGTTACCCATATGCGCGAGATGAACGCTGAAATTCGGCGGATTTCCAGCCTGCGCGAAGACGAACTTTTCGAAGCCGCCAAGCAGCTAGAAGTACCGCTATCACTACTAAAAGAAGTACACGATTCCTCGCGCCTACCGGTAGTAAACTTTGCCGCAGGCGGAGTGGCCACCCCAGCCGATGCGGCTTTGATGATGCAGCTGGGTGCCGAGGGCGTGTTCGTAGGCTCCGGTATTTTCAAGTCCGGCAATCCCGCCAAACGCGCTAATGCCATTGTCAAAGCAGTCACCAACTTTAAGGATGCAAAACTGATTGCGCAGTTGTCCGAAAACTTAGGAGAAGCCATGGTGGGGATTAACGAAAGCGAAATCGACCTGCTAATGGCAGAGCGCGGAAAGTAAGTCCCTGCAACAGAAACGGGAAAAAACTAAATGGAGAAAGTTGGCGTACTCGCAGTTCAAGGGGCCTTCATCGAGCATGAACAGTGTTTAGAAAAACTAGGGGCTCAGGTATTTGAACTGCGCGAGGCCGCAGACCTAAAAACCGGTTTTAACCGCCTGGTATTGCCGGGTGGCGAATCCACGGTGCAATCAAAACTCCTAATTGAACTGGGAATGGCGGAACGGCTCCGAGACATGATTAAAGCCGGGATGCCGGTGCTCGGTACCTGCGCCGGATTAATCTTGCTGTCCAAGCGGATTATGGGTAAGCGCAGCGTGGATCGCACCGCACTCGGCACCTTGGACGTAACCGTGGAACGTAATGCTTATGGACGCCAGCTTGGTTCCTTTAATACCCGGGCTAACTTTGCGGGGATGGACGATCTACCAATGACCTTCATTCGCGCTCCGCGCATTAGCGAGATCGGCCCGGGAGTAGAAGAACTTGGACGAGTAGATGGGCTAATTGTGGGGGCGCGAGCCGCCAATCAAATCGGGGTTACTTTTCACCCCGAACTGACCGGCGACCCGCACCTACATCAAATGTTCTTGAACCTTTAGTTCCGGCTACTCTTAGCCTTCTTCGCGCTGGAAGCTCATCGTGGCTTCATAGTGTCCGGACTCGCTCGGCCAACGGGTAGTAATCGCCTTGGCCTTGGTGTAGAACTTCACGCCCTCAGGACCGTGGATATGAGTATCACCAAGCAGGGAGTCTTTCCAGCCACCGAAGGAGTAGTAGGCAACCGGGGTCGGGATCGGGACGTTGACGCCCACCATTCCGGCCTCAGCCTCAAGAGTAAACTTGCGCGCTACTCCGCCGTCATTGGTGAAGATGGCAGAGCCATTGCCGAAGGGCGAAGAGTTAACGATTTCTATGGCTTCTTCATAGCTATCGGCGCGGGTAATTACCAGCACCGGTCCGAAGATTTCCTCGTAATATGCGGGCGCATCCTTGGGGCAGTTATCGATAATGGTCGGCCCTACGAAGTAACCGTTCGGGTAGCCCTCCGGTCGGAAGCCGCGACCATCACGCACGATGGTTGCCCCGCGTTCCTCAGCATCAGTAATGAGCCCTTCGATACGCTCCTGAGCCTTCTTGTCAATCACCGGCCCCATCTCGCAGCCCTGGGCCATGCCCTGATCTACATGGATCTGATCGGCGTGAGCTTTAACTTTCTCGGCCAGTTTTTCCCCAGCGCTGCCCACCGCGACTACCACCGGTAGCGCCATGCAGCGTTCACCAGCTGCTCCGAAAGCAGCAGCCGAAATATGTTTGGCAGCAAAATCAATATCCGCATCCGGCATTACGATAGCGTGGTTGTTTGCCCCGCCCAGCGCCTGAACCCGTTTTCCATGAGCAACCCCGGTGTCCTGCACGATATGAGCAACTGGAGTGGATCCCACAAACGAAATCGCGTCAATTCCGGGGTGTTCCAAAATCGAGGTAACTAGGTTTCGGTTTCCAGTCAATACCTGATAAATACCGTCCGGTAGTCCCGCTTGTTTGTATAGTTCGCCGGTCAAGAGGGCAGCGGAAGGAGTGGAGGAGGCAGGCTTAATAATAATAGCGTTACCAGTAGCGATAGCTAGAGGGTGCATCCACATGGGTACCATTGCCGGGAAGTTGAACGGGCAGATACCCGCTACTACTCCCACCGGTTGCCGCACGGTGAAGATATCAACGCCAGTAGAAATCTGGTAGGAATGTTCGCCCTTCATATTGGCGTTAATTCCACAGGCATAATCTAGGGTTTCCCGACCGCGCTGGATTTCTCCGATCGCATCCGAGTAATTCTTGCCGTGTTCCTGCACGATAAGCCTTGCCATCTTGTCCTGGTTTTCCAAAACCAGGTGGCGCATCTTGAACATAATGTCCACGCGTTTGGCTAGTGAGAGTTTTGCCCACTCTTTTTGCGCTTTTTTAGCAGTTTCTACTGCTTGATCCAGATCTTCACTTGATGCGCAGGGAACAGTAGCTACTACTTCACCTAGCGCCGGATCTTCGATTTCAATTTCTCCGGCCGGTTTACCCTGCGCATATTCACCGTTAATCCAGTGCTGCAGCTGTTTTACCATTGTCAGTATCTCCTTCGATTTCCGCTGACCTTATCACCGGTCATACCTAAGTTATTAGCATTACCGTGACTGGCTTAATTGTCCTTACAAAGTCTACTCTAATCGACTTAAGTCCCAGACACAACCGCTCGGGTTACTTAGCCCTTGCTCGCTATGGAGAAACCTACAGAACCACTCCAAAACGTTAACAGCAGGTTTAGGCACTCTACCCTTTTAATTAGGGATCGGAATTAGAGGAGGCAGCGCAGAATCGCGCAACCCCCTCCCCGTTTTAGGGGCTCGCCCTCAAAATACAGTTAGGCTTATAACGTGTTCCAAAAATTCCCCTACTCCCTGCCAAAGATGTACCGGTTCGGCATTACCGTAATGGCAATCAGCCTGTTGTCCCTAAGTGCTTGCAGTCCCGCAACCGACCACCACGATTTCTCTGCAAACAACAAAACCGCTAGCAGCTCCACTCCTAACGCTACAGCTAAGGATTCCCCTACTCCGGCTTCCCCTTCCACCTCGCCCTCGTCCCTCAGTCCAGAACCTAAAAAGATACTGGCAGGAAAAACTATCGTAATAGATCCCGGTCACTCTAACGGGCAACATTTAACCAATAAAGTCCCTGATGGACGCGGAGGGAGCAAAATATGTAATACCTCTGGAACTGCGACCAACAACGGATACCCTGAACATACCGCCAACTGGAAAGTTGCCCTGATTTTACAGGCTGAGCTGCAAGAAAAAGGGGCAAGTGTTCATCTGACCAAAACAGATGACCATGCGGATAAGGTATGTGTCGATCGACGCGGACAAATCCCGAACGAAAAACAAGCCGATGCGTTCCTATCTATCCACGCCAATGGTTCCCAATCACCAGTCCCTCACGGATTCTTTGTCATGGTTGCGAGCCCGCCCTTAAACTCTGCCCAAGGTGAACCGTCAAAACGCCTGGCGCGCGCCGTATCCTCGGGATTACAAGCGGCAGGGCTTAGCCCTTCAACTATTTATGGTTCCACGCCCCTGCCTCGTTCCGACCTCGCAACCCTAAATTTTGCGAAAATACCAGCAGTAATGGTGGAGCTTGGGGAAATGAGGAACCCGCAAGATGCTCAAAGATTATCCAGCCCTCAAGGGCAACAACAGTACGCTTCCGGTTTAGCAAAAGGACTCATTAGTTTCCTTTCCGCCAGCTCCGGCAATAACTAACGCAGCAGCTAGCAGCTGTCAGCAAAAAGAGCCCTCGCCCTCAACTCGTATGCCTACCCAAAATCAACATTAAACCCCCAAACACCCCAAAGGAATCACCGCAATCCCATCTTTTCGCATATAGGCTTGTTTTCCACCATACAAGACAGCGGCAGCTCGCATTTTTTGACCGACACGCTTACGCAACCATAGCAAATGCTTAACATCATGGTCGCTGACCCGATTCGCGGTTTTGACTTCCAAGGCAACTATTGCCCCTCCTCGTCCTTGCAAAACCAAATCGACCTCATGTTCACCTGCGCGAGTACGGAAATGCCCTACCGTAGCTTCTAGAGCTTGAGCAAAGACCCTAACGCATAGCACAGCCAAAGATTCAAACAGGGCACCGTACATATTAGCCCCGGCAGGAGTCAGTAAATCCTGAGACTCTAAATCCAAGAGGCGAGCCGCAAATCCAGGATCAACCAGATGATGCTTGGGGCTACTGGTCAAGCGTTTCCACCCCGAACCCAAAGGCTGCCAAGCTTCCAGAGGCTCCAAAATCCACAGTTTGGTTAAGAAATCACGATAGGTGCGGGTAGTTTCGGAACTGGGTTTATCCCCCTCCCCGGCAGTCGCCCCTTCTAATATCTGCGCATAGGACGCGGTAGTCGCGGTAGCCTGCGCATAAGAACGCAACCAAGCTCGCAATGTGTGCGGAGTGCGGGTGAAATATCCTTGAGCAAAGATATCTTTATCCATCAAGTCACGCAGATAGGAATCTACCGCCAAGCGCAAAGCGCGCCCAGTTAATTGTTGAAATCCGGGCAACCCGGTTTGACAGATAGCATCAGCATAATCAGAGGCAGTTAAGTCACTGCTACCGGTTACCGCTTCTTCACCGGCAAATAGACCACGCAAACTAACGGTGGGGGTAGCAATTCCTCGTTCGGAAAGGGTTAAGGGTCGCATTCTTAAAGTGATGATCCTGCCCGCTCCCGAATGGGTTTGCACCCCGGGTTTAGGGCTGGCGGAACCGGTTAGCAGAAAACTTTCGGGAGGTGCCCCATTATCAACCGCGCGGCGAACGGTATCCCAAGTTTCTGGCAATAGTTGCCATTCATCCAGGAGAACTGGTGGTGGTTGTTGTAGGAAAAGACGCGGGTCTGCTTGCAAGATAGTGCGAGTATCGACTTGATCTAACTGGTAGGTGGTGCGAGCGAGTCGCTGGGCGGTCTCCGTTTTCCCCACTCCTTTAGCTCCTGCTATACACAGTGCAGGCAATTGAGGAAACACTTGGGCAATCTCATAGTCAATTACGCGTTTTAAGTAGTCAGACATGTTTTTACTATAGCCTATCCACCTGTTTGCCGGAAAGTTATCTGCCTATTTGTCGGAATAACCGGTGATTCCAAAAAGCAAGTACCTAAACGCCCCCAACTAGAGTCAGAAAACACGAGCAGAGGATGCACAGAAGTCCCCAGTGAAAGGAACTGACGATTGGATGCAACTTCTGCATTAAAGCGCCGGTAAATGGCTGAACCCTAGGGTTACCCCTAGCGCCGCTTAGCGAAAAAGTCTTTTAACTGCCCTCCGCACTCGTCCGCTAAAATCCCGCCAATAACTTCTACGCGGTGATTCAGTCGGCTATCTCGCAAAACATCCCGAACAGAGCCAGCA
This sequence comes from uncultured Varibaculum sp., assembly GCF_902489465.1. Taxonomy (GTDB): domain Bacteria; phylum Actinomycetota; class Actinomycetes; order Actinomycetales; family Actinomycetaceae; genus Varibaculum. Next base: position 14,981 of record NZ_CABTZZ010000038.1, read on the forward strand.
GCACCTGCCTTATCATCCCAAGCGCCGAACACTACCCGCGAAACCCGGGCATTCACGATTGCCCCGGCACACATCGTGCAGGGCTCCAAATTCACTACCAAAGTAGTATCTGACAACCGCCAGCTGCCACGCTTGCTCGCCGCCTGACGCAAAGCCACAATCTCGGCGTGAGCAGTAGGGTCAAACGGGAAAACCTCCCGCTGGTTAAAGCCGCGTCCGATTATTTCCCATTCCTCTAACTCGGATTCTTCTGGAACATTGAAGGAGCTATCACCTTGAACTTTACCCGAGGAAGTGCGCGTAGCTTTTACCCCTCGCGCGCCCTCGTCCTCGAAGATAACCCCGTCGGAAGCATTAAGGGGTTGCGTCCCTCCTTTCCTAGGAGCGAGTACCAGCGCACCCACCGGGACATCCCCGCCCTCACCGGCAAGGGCTGCCAGCTGCATAGCTTGCCGAATAGCCCAATCGAATCGCTGCACACTCCAAATTTAATAGAGAACCGCTACCTGGTTGAAACCTATGGACTTTTCCAGACAGAAACCCAAATAAGTGAGAGACTAACTATATGTTTGAAAGAGCCGGGCAGAAAGCCAAACCAGAAGATTTAATCAATGTCGATGACCTCCTAGCCGCCTACTATGACCTGGAGCCAGATCCTACCGAACCTAGCCAACGGGTAAGTTTCGGCACCTCGGGACACCGGGGCAGTGCCTTCGACCATGCATTTAACGAAGCTCATATCGTAGCTATCACCCAGGCAATCGTAGAGTATCGCCGCAACCAGGGAATTAACGGGCCATTATTTATCGGACGCGACACTCACGCCCTCTCCGAGCCTGCCCACCGCAGCGCCCTAGAGGTGCTGGTAGCTAACGGAGTGGACGTACGGATTGATTCGCGGAACTCCTATGTACCCACCCCGGCGGTTTCCTTGGCTATTTTGCAGGCCAATGGGGCGCCTGGCAAGGTGCGCACCTCGGGTGCAGATGTGGCAGACGGGATCGTTATCACTCCTTCCCACAACCCTCCCCGCGATGGCGGCTTCAAATACAATCCCCCCACCGGTGGACCAGCCGATGTAGACGCTACCGGCTGGATTGCCGATCGCGCTAACCAGATTCTTGAGGATGGCTGGCGGAATGTTCCCCGCTCTACGCTAGCGGATCTTTCTCGCGCTGACTGCGTCCATCCCCACGATTACCTGCGAGAATATGTAGATGCGCTCCCCAGCGTAATTGATTTGGATGCGATTCGCTCTGCGGGAGTGCGCATTGGTGCCGATCCTCTAGGGGGCGCTTCAGTCGATTATTGGGGCATGATTGCAGAACGCCACGACCTGAACCTGACGGTAGTTAATCCGGATGTGGATCCCGCTTTCAGCTTTATGACTTTGGATTGGGATGGAAAAATCCGGATGGATTGCTCCTCTCCCTATGCAATGGCTTCGCTGCGGCAAAAGATGGCTCCGGACGAGGACGGAATTACGCCTTTCGATATTGCTACCGGCAACGACGCGGATTCGGATCGCCACGGGATTGTTACCCCAGATGGTTTAATGAATCCCAACCATTACCTGGCAGTGGCGATTGAATACCTGTACACGCACCGCCCGCAGTGGGGCGAGGGTTGCGGGGTTGGTAAAACCTTAGTTTCTTCCTCGCTAATTGACCGGGTAGTAGCCCATATGGGGCGCAAATTGGTGGAAGTACCAGTGGGCTTTAAGTATTTCGTGCCGGGATTACTTTCGGGAACTATCGGTTTCGGAGGCGAGGAATCCGCCGGCGCCTCTTTCTTACGCAAGGACGGGTCAGTGTGGACTACCGATAAAGACGGCATTATTTTGGCGCTGCTAGCCTCGGAAATCCTGGCAGTTACTGGTTCTTCTCCCTCACAGCTACATCAGCAACAGGTAGAACGTTTCGGGGCTTCCAGTTATAAGCGTTTCGAGGCCGCGGCTACCCCCGAGCAGAAAGCCAAGCTCAAAAAGCTTTCTTCCGAGGACGTGACTGCCCTGAAACTAGCTGGGGAGGATATTACCGACAAACTGGTGCGCGCACCCGGTAATGACGCCGAAATCGGCGGGCTGAAAGTAGTCACTAAAGATGCCTGGTTCGCGGCTCGCCCCTCTGGTACCGAAGATATCTACAAGATTTACGCGGAATCCTTCCAAGGTGATGAGCACGTAGATAAAGTAATCTCCGAAGCGCAAGAGGTAGTAGGCGCTGCTCTCTCGTAAAGCACGTAATAAGTGAAGGTGGGAGCTAGGTTTTTCCTCCCGCCCTCACCACCTTTCCCCGAGACCGCAAGGGCGGTAATTACTTTTGTCTCCCGCCCAAAGAAATTGGGCAATACCAACGGTATTGCCCAATTTCTTACGCCCGCCTAGCCTGATCGACAAAAAGTAATCTCCGCCCTTTGCTACTTGCCATCACGAGTACCTAGCCAGCGTGAGGAATCGGATATGGACGCGCCGAATGACTGCAGGGCGGGGGCTAGATTTTATCCGAGTAGGTGCGGTGGGCATAAGAATTCGA
>NZ_CABTZZ010000039.1 GCF_902489465.1 uncultured Varibaculum sp.
TCACATCGTGGAGCTAGCGGGAATCGAACCCGCGACCTCTTCCATGCCATGGAAGCGCGCTACCAACTGCGCTATAGCCCCGAAAGCTACGTCCTACCTTTCACAAGCCTGTTCGGTAGGCACCAAATAACTTTAACTAACAGTGAGCCTTTACTTCAAATCGCGCGTCTGTGTATTCCGACATAGTCGTTATTCCCACAGCTCGCACCCTGCCACACGCCCTATGCCAAGGAAGGTAGAGCTGAACCGGGAAGCTCGGGGGCTCCAATATTGTGCGAAACCAGACGCCATCCCGGCTTACGCGAGTAAGGAATCACTGTAGACCAGTGGCAATTATCTAACCCTCGCAGTCCCTGCCATGCCAACGGATCCAAACCTAGGATTTTCACCAATCCCTGCGTCAAAGCTGAACCATGAGAAACCACCACTAAGACGCCCTCTACCTCGGCAAAATGATCACCAACACATTCGGCAACCCGCGACCCGACTTCACCGCGCGACTCTACACCCGCCAGGGGACATTCCCCGGTTCCCCGCCATTCTTCATAACGCGCCGCAAAACGATCTTGCAGTTCCTTCACCGAAAGACCCTCAAAATCCCCAAAGGCACGCTCGCGCAGGCGCTCGTCAACCCCAAACTCAACGCTCTCGCCACAAAGATCAGCCAAAGCCTGTCCCGTATCCTGAGCCCGCCGCAAATCAGAACACACAATCCGCTCAGGCTTGAGTTTAACTAGCTCTTCCGCGGCCACCGCTGCCTGGGCTAGCCCCGCCTGATTAAGGGGGATATCCACCTGACCTTGCACCCGTCCCTGCAAGTTATAGTCAGTTTGACCGTGTCGCCAAAGGACAATCTTCTTCGCCATGAGTTGCCTAATCTAGTCCTACAATCAAACTCGTAGCATCCTGACGCGCCCCTTGAGCAGCTACCTGAGACTGTTCTGCCTGGGCTGCCTCCTCTAAATCAGGCAACTCGATGCGTGGACAGTCATTCCACAGTCGCTCCAGCCCATAATATTTGCGCTCCTCAGCCAGGAAAATATGCACGATTACTCCCGGTAACTCCATGAGTACCCACCGGAATTCATCATTACCCTCAATAGTGGTCGGATCAGCGCCCGCATCATGGCAGGCATGATCGACTTCATTCATAATCGCGCGCGCTTGGCGGGGATTATCGGCCGAACAAATCACAAAAATATCAGTAATAATAGTTTGCTCGTGCACATCAATCGCCACCACATCAGTCGCCAGTTTACTGGCAGCCGCCTGGGCAGCGATCTCAGCTAATTGACGTGAGTCAAGCTTTTCGACCAAGAAAAACTCCTATATTTGAGTAACGGTTACATTATCTACGATACCGGGTTGGAAGATATCCTGCCCCATCGTTTGAGAAATCACTGGTCGATCCATAGTAAGCACCATTCCCAAAGCAATAATCAGCAAGACAGATAGCCTAAGCACCCAACGCAAGAACGTTTGGATAAACGTTAGCGGCTCTTCCTCACCCTCCTCGTCAGCGGATTCTTGCCACGCCCCGGCGCGAGTGTCTTCCTGCTCCGGGGCCTCAGCTTTTTTTGCTTTGCGTTTCCGCTGCCACCACCGGGTTTTCTCCTCTTGCGGAGGCTCGCTTTCGGTGGAAGTGAGCGCGGCATCGCTCGGTTTAGCTTCCGAGGAGTCGGTTACCGGCGCTACTGTCGGGCTGGCAACCGCAGCTGGAGCCCTTAGCGGACTGGCAACAGTAGCCGTAGCGGCTGTAGGCGCCGGAGCTGGGGCTTGGGGAGCCGGAGCCGCGGACGGCGCATAAGCCGGCTGCGTTGCGGGCGATCCTTGCATGGTTCCCGGAACCGGTGCCGGCGCTGGCTGTGCCGGCTTTGCTGCCGGAGGCGTTGCCACTGATTGCGCCACCGCACGCTGGGGCTGCACCACGTTAGCCTGAGCGGGAACAGCGGGAGCTGGAGAGGCAGTCTGCACGCTGGACGCAGGAGCGGGAGCGGCCTGCACTTGCGAAACTTGCGGTTCGACCTGTCTAGCAGCAGGAAAAGCTGAAACTTGGCGCTGCCCTGCAGTAGCAACCGGGGGCGCGGGAGCTGGACGCACAGATACCTGACTGGCGGTACTCCCCGCTAAGGTGCGCGACGCAGAAGAGGCTGCGGTCGGTTTGGGTACCCCCATTTTACTTTGCGCCAATGCCTGCTGGAATAGCTCGGCTGCGGAACTGGCTTCACCAGCAGATATATTTAATGGAGATAAGTTAGCCACCTCAGGTGCTAATCCCCGCGCAGCGCTTTGCGGGGTATTCTGCATGCTAGGAGCGGCCGGCGCTGCCTGTACCTGCGCGACTGGAGCCATGGCAGAAGCATCCTGCGAGCGAGCATCTCTTGCCTGTCCCCTAGCCTGGGAGGAAGCAGGGGTGGAGGGCGCCGGGGCAGTATTGGCAGGCAGGTGCGCCGGCATCTGCGGAGCCCGCGCCGAAGTCGGAGTCGGAGCTGACCTAGTTGCCGAAAGATTCTTGCTGGTAGCTGCAAAAGCTAAACTATCGGCAAGTGCCCGGTCGTCGGCCTTATCAGCGAGAGCGTCAATCGGACTTACTCTCACGGGCTGGGTAGTATCGGCATCAAGAACCGGCGCTGCCCCCGGGGAAGGGACAGAAAAATCCTCGCCGGCATTTGGTGGAGAATAAACTGGTTTACTGCCCCTGCTGGGGACGTCTGCAAAAATCCGTGAGGGAGCCTGCGGATGTCGCTCCCCTGAATGTACCGAAGCGGAAGTTACCCCCGCCTGTATCTTCGCCTCAACTGCAGGAGTTTGTCGGGGAGATTCCGGTTGCGTAGCTGGTGTGACCGGGACCGCCGGCTTTTGCGGGACGGCGCGAGGGCGAGGTTCGGTTTGCGATTCTCGCGGCAGAGACTGCCCCGGAACTTGCGGAACCGGTTGTAACTCTTTGGGGATCGCCTCGGCTGCCCGCGACGTAGCATCAGCCGGAGCAGTAGGAGCGTCTGCTGGTTGCTGAGCAGCTGCTGCCTGTAGATTTTGAAACGAAGCCAATAGCTCCGCCATTTTTTCGGCTTCAGATTTTTCTTCCGCGACTTGCGTGTTTAAAACTTGCTGTTCCCGACGCTGCTGCTGACGGGCGGCAGTACGCAAAGCCTCCTGCTCGGCATCCTCTAACTGGCGCAAACGTTCCGCAGCCTGAGCCGCCAAACGTTCCTGTTCCCGGGCATATGCCTGAGCTTCCTCCCGTTCCTTTAATAGCCGCTGTAAATCAGCCTCCGCCTTTTCTCGCGCCTCTCGCGCGACTTTACGCATCTGCTGCTTTTCTCGATACTCCTGTACCCAACTGCGCCCATCTTGTTCCGGGCTAAGATTACGATGCGTTTGCTGCTCAGATGCCAATGATTCCTGGCGTAGTTGCCAAGAAATATCCCCTTCAACTTGGCTAAATCCTTCTTGGATCTGTCCCCATTGGGATTCTTGCGAAGTCGGCTGGGGGCGATAAGTTGGACGTCGCCCTCCGGTGCGGATCTCCTCCAGGCGAGCTAACTGTTCCGCAATAGAAATCTGGCCGTACTTAGAAATCGGCGAATATGTCTGCCCCTCAGGGCGATTCGGAAAGTCTGTTTCGCTCATTAGTGGTTATCCTCCCGATAAAGACCATATTTCGCGATGTATTGCACAACCCCATCCGGAGTCAAGTACCAGATCGGAGCCCCAGATACCACCCGCTGGCGGATGTCGGTCGAAGAAATAGCCATGGCAGGTACCTCTAACAAAGACACCCGCTCGGCAGGTAGTTTTTCGGTATTACCCCAGCGGTAACCGGGGCGGGTTACCCCTACAAATCGCGCCAATTGGAACAGTTCGTCCGCGTTTTTCCAATCCATAATTTTACGCAAAGCATCCGCCCCAGTAATAAAAAAGAGGTCACAACCAGGACGTTCCCGCTTTAAATCCCGCAAGGTGTCTACCGTGTAGGTAGTTTCGCCCCGTTCAATATCCACGCGAGAAACGGTAAAACGCGGATTGGAGGCGGTAGCGATAGAGGTCATCAAATAGCGATGCTCTGGCACAGTAACCCGTCGTCCCTTCTTAAACGGCTGGGTAGCTGTCGGCACGAAAATGACTTCATCAAGGCCATAGCGGTGCTGCACCTCAGATGCCGCCACCAAGTGACCATGATGAATCGGGTCGAAGGTACCCCCCATTACCCCGATACGTCTGCCAGTGACGCCCATGCCTACCGCCATTAAATACCCCTTCTTGCCAGCTTTTCTGCTAGACCGGTAGTTTCAATCCTACCAAAGGTGAGCGAGTCCTAATATCGTTTACCGTTCTTCGTGACTGAAGTAAATGATTTGTCGACAAAACGACTATTTTGACTCGCTAATCAGCTAGTCCGTAGAGGGATCCGTCCACAACCCCTGTTCAGCTTCCCGCCGCAAATTCTGACGAGCTTCTTCTTTCCCATCCATCATCTGATGATATTGCTCGCGCCGCTCCTGGTTAGTACGCCGGCTAGATCCCCCTAAACGTAAATCTTGCCCGCGGGCACCCAGCAGTTCGGCACCGGCCGATTGCAAAGGTTCGAAGTCGAAGATCACTCCGCCTTCCATCTCGCCGATAACCACGGTATCTCCGCTCTGGGCACCGGATTGGAGTAGCTCTGCTTCCACCCCTAAGTTGTAGAGTCGGTCTGCTAAGAAGCCGATCGCCTCATCATTGGCAAAGTCCGTCTGCTTAACCCAGCGTTCGGGTTTTTCTCCCCGCACCTGATAAACCAGTCCTTGCCCAGTTTTTTGCTTCGTAACCGTAAAACTGGAATCCCCCACAGCCTGCGGTCGCAACACCTGTACCGGCTGGACTTCGCGTTCTGGCTCCGTTTTACGCAGCCGCAATACCATTTCTGCCAAGGCAAACACTAAAGCATCCAGACCGCGACCAGTAACCGCGGAAACGGCATACATGGGCCAACCAAATTCGGCTAATTGTTCTGCTTGTAGTTTCGCCATGTCTGCGGCATCGGGAATGTCCATCTTATTCAGAATAATTACTCGAGGACGCTCACCCAAAGGCACATATCCCGAAACCTCGTCCAGGTCGCTTTCATAAGCTGCCAATTCGGCTTCTAAAGCTTTAATATCATCAACCGGGTTACGCTCGGACTCCATATTCGCACAGTCCACCACGTGCGCAATCACTGCGCAACGCTCAATATGACGGAGGAAGTCCAGCCCCAGCCCCTTCCCCTGGGAGGCTCCCGGTATCAGACCCGGAACATCTGCCACTGTGAAACGTTCGTCGCCAGCCTGAACCACCCCCAAGTTTGGCACCAAAGTAGTGAACGGATAATCCGCAATCTTCGGCTTCGCCTCCGAAATAGCTCCAATCAGGGAAGATTTACCGGAGGACGGGAACCCTACCAGCCCCACATCGGCCACCGATTTTAGCTCGAGAATAAGGACACGAGACTCCCCCTCCTCCCCCAGGAGTGCAAATCCGGGGGCTTTACGCTTGCGAGTAGCCAACGCAGCGTTTCCTTTACCGCCAGTTCCCCCGCGCGCAACCTCCAAGCGCGAGCCGGCTCCTTGTAGATCCGCCAGAATCTCGCCAGCTACAGATTTAACTACCGTGCCGGGAGGAACCGGCAGTACCAGATCTTCTCCGTTCGCACCCTCCCGATTGTCGCCCATCCCGGGAGTGCCGTTAGTGGCTTTGCGATGTGGTAAATGGTGGTAATCGAGCAGGGTATGCGACTGGGGATCTACCTCTAAGAACACGCTGCCGCCGCGTCCCCCATCGCCCCCATCGGGGCCGCCCAGCGGTTTATATTTTTCGCGCCTAACACTGACACAGCCATTACCGCCATTACCGGCAGTCACATCGATTTTTACTCGATCAACAAAACTGGCCATGCTTACTCCTTAGAGGTGAGGCGGAAAAGTCACTAGCAACCGCCCGTTGGTCACTATACAAGTGTAGCGGGGTCGCCACCCGACCCCGCTACCTATGAAAAGAATTTGCTTTGCTTTACGCCGAAACTACATTTACCACTTTACGACCGCGCTTGCGACCGAACTCAACAGATCCGGCGGCCAAAGCAAAGAGAGTGTCATCCTTGCCCATTCCCACGTTAGTCCCGGGGTGATACTTGCTTCCCCGCTGACGAACCAGGATCTCCCCGGCGTTGACGCTTTCTCCACCGTAACGCTTGATCCCCAGGTACTGCGGGTTAGAGTCACGGCCGTTAGAAGAGGAACCTAGCCCTTTCTTATGTGCCATTTTCTTTTCCTTTCTTGCCTGAGGTTAGGCGATCTCAGTGATCTTCACCTGGGTCAGCTTGGCACGGTGGCCCATGCGGCGAGTGTATCCGGTCTTGTTCTTGAACTTCAGAATCCGTACCTTCGGTCCTTTTGTCTGTTCTAAGACCTCAGCCGTTACCTTGATTTTCTCTAGATCAGCGGCGTCGGAGGTGACTTGGTCACCGTCAACTACCATCACTGGCTTGAAATCGACGGTATCGCCAACCTCTGCTGCCAGCTTGTCGACGACGACTACATCCCCGACGGAGACCTTTTCTTGACGTCCGCCCGCCTTGACGATCGCGTAGACCACTTTGCTGCTCATTTCCTTAGTCACGTACATTTTCTTGTGTCCGGAAAACCGAACCCAGCCGGCCTTCCAAACAACCAGCACCGACTAACCAGGGTAGTCGATACCAGCGGCATTTTTCAAACAAAATCCCTGTCCAGACAGTGTGTTATCTGCCACCGCAAGTTCAAGGAATCATTTGAACCGCCTATGCGGCAAACTGCAGGACAGCTGCCGTATGGGGTGGCTGACGGGGCTCGAACCCGCGACCTCCTGGACCACAACCAGGCGTTCTACCAACTGAACTACAGCCACCATTTATCGCTTAGCGACGAATACCCACTTTATCTAACCGGGGGCTTCAGGTGAAATTATTGCGACGCTTGCGGGCTATGTATCCGCTCACATCTACTATCCTTGCAGGTAAGAATCTGCCTTCACCAGAAAACGCGATTACAAATTGCGTCCGCGAAAGTACCGATCCCGTCCTCGCGAGTACGTAGATACAACGAACCGTCAACCGGGGAAACTTCCATCAGGTAATAGGATCCTTTCCCATCAGGAACAATGTCAATGCGCAAGAACAGCAGATGCTGATCATGTCCCAGGCGCTGTTTAATCATGCGATGAATCGCCGAACGTACCTTTTCTCCAAAAATCCACTCTTCGGAATTTGGCTGCCGGTTACCGGTTACTGTTTCTTGCGCCTGTATCTCAGTGGTATTGGGGTTGGTGAGCATAGCAGCCTTTTCGACCGAGTGCGATAACACCCCGTTCATATAAACCAAAGAGTATTCACCGTGCTCATCAACTTCTGATAGGTAACGCTGCACCATCACTGAGCGTCCCTCTTGTAGGAGACGATTGGCGTGGGTTACTGCCGCCATTCGTGCCATTCCGTTATTGGCGTCATAACGACCCATTTCCCTTCCCCCGGAAGAGACTGCCGGTTTGACTACGAACTCCCCATAGGCCGGAAATCTGGTGTGTACCTGGTGTTTATTCAGGTGCTGTTCTGGCTCTAACCAGCTAGTAGGGATCACGGGCACCCCTTGCTCTTGCAGATTGAGCAAGTAGTGTTTATCGGTGGCCCACTCGGTCACATCCGCCGGATTTAACAAACGCGGAACCTGGTGCGCCCACTGCACGAATTCTTCGCGGTTAGTGGCGTAATCCCTCACGGCGCGGATTACACACACCCCCGCTTCTTCCCAATCCACGTGGGGATCATTCCAGATCGCGATCCGAGCATCGACTCCCCGCGAGTTCAATTCGTCAACTAGCCCAGCCTCGTCCTCGGATAGATCCGGATACTGCGCACAAGTTACTAAAGTAACGCGTTTTTTCGCCATATCTCCAACCCTAATTGTTCTGCTCGTCATTAGCCTAAGAAATTATCCCTATTCTATTGAAATAACTTATCTCAATCCCACTGGACGTGATAATGCTAAAGAAATCAGTTCTTCCATCAACTGGGAATACCCAATTCCCATATGTTCCCACAGCTTAGGATACATAGAAAATGGGGTGAAACCGGGCATGGTGTTAACTTCGTTGATTACTACCGATTCTTTTTCCGGATCGACAAAAAAGTCCACTCGCGCCAAGCCTTCACACCCGAGCGCTTCAAAGGCTTGTCCCGCTATCTGTCGTACTTGCGTAGCCAAATGCGCGGGTATTTTCGCCGGTATCTCTAAACTGACGGTATCCTCCCCGAAGTATTTGGTTTCATAGTCATAAAATGGCACCTCAGCATCCATAGCGATGCGTCCCGGTTCGCTGGTACGCGGATGCCCATCTGCTCCCTGTAAAACTGCGCATTCAACCTCGAAACCGGTGAGTTCTTGCTCCACTATTACCCGCGGATCCACCGCTTGTGCCTTGGTGATCGCTGCTTCCAGGTCGAGGGCGGTGCTAACCTTGGTGATCCCCAGGGAAGAGCCAGCCCGTGCCGGCTTGACAAAAACCGGTAATCCCAGCTGCTCTATACGTCCCATTACCTCGGAACGCTCACGCTTCCACTGCCTTGCGGTCACGGCTTCCCAGTTTCCCGCAGGCAACTTCGCCTCTTGCAAAAGCACCTTGGTGGTGGGTTTATCCATAGCGGCTGCCGATGCCAGCACTCCGCAACCCACATACGGCAGGTGCATCATTTCTAGCAGTCCCTGTACCGTTCCATCCTCACCGAAAGGTCCATGCAGCAGCGGGAACACTACGTCAAAACTGCCTAGATCACTCAAGGAAAACTCTGACCCCAGTTGGGTGGGTAGACTCACCACGTGTCCATCTCCGGGGGATAGGAATAACTGGCGATTTTCAGCAGGAACTTCCGCTACGCCGGTATCAGATAGCTGAAACTGTTCGGAGCTGAAATCTACCGGCACCCACTGACCTTGCTGGGTAATCCCTACGGTAACTACCTCGAAACGGTCATGGTCGATGGCTTGTACTACTCCGGCAGCAGTCGCACAAGAAATCCCATGCTCCCCAGATTCTCCCCCGAACAGTACTAATACCCGAGGTTTACTTTGATTATTTTGCGTCACGGTCGATCCTCTCTATACCATTCGCGCACTGGGGCCATCAGTCACCCGTGGCCCGGCAGTCAAAGATACTAACGCTTCTTCTAAGCTTTGTTTCCCGCTAATCACCCGATAGGCAGCCGAGTTAATCGGCATCGACACTCCATGTTTATGCGCCAAATCGCGCACTACCGGGCAAGATCGTGCCCCCTCAACCGTACCGGCCGAGGCCTCTAACGCTTCGGCAACGCTCATCCCCTTTCCCAGGCGATAACCAAAGGAAAAGTTTCGTGACGAGGACGACGAACAGGTAGCTACCAGATCGCCGAGCCCGGCCAGTCCCAGGAAAGTCTCTGACTTTGCGCCCATAGCTACCCCTAAACGCACCATTTCGGCCAGGCCGCGAGTGATCAGGAAAGAGCGGGAATTAACCCCTAACCCGAGGCCGTCAGCCGCCCCTACTGCCATGGCGATAACGTTTTTTACCACTCCCCCGATTTCTACTCCTACTATGTCTTCAGCCACGTAGGGGCGGAAATAATGGGTATGGATACGCGATGCTACTAACCCGGCGCGCCAAGAGTCTTCCCCCGCAACCGCCGCTCCTGTCGGTTCGTGGTGGGCGATCTCTCCGGAGAGGTTCGGCCCGGACACCGCCACTATCCGGGACGGGTGAATCTTGCCCGCCTGCGCGATTACTTCAGTCATCGTTTGTAAAGTGCCAGCTTCTAGCCCTTTTACCAGCGAAACTACGGTGGCGTTTAGAGGGAGGAAGTCACGAACCTGCTGAAGTAAAGTACGTACCCCATTAGAGGGGATAGACACCACTACCATTCCGGCGCCCTCGCATACCCATTGCAAGTCGCTGGATGCTTTAAGACCATGCAAAGGTGTCCCGGGCACGTAGCGGGGATTGCCCCCCTCATTGATTTGGGCGGCTAGCTCTGGCCGCCGTGCCCAGATCCGTACTTCGTTGCCGGCATCCGCTAAAATCTGTGCAAACACTGTTCCCCAGGCACCTGCGCCCAGCACGGCGACTGTGCGAGCCGAGGAGGTCGCCATTATTAGCTATCCTCCTGCGTTGAAGGGTTAGTACTCTTAGATGCACTTTCTAAATAGGGGTCGAACTCTCCGAGGCTACGCGCGGTTACCAGCTTTCCCGGATGATCTGCTCGCCATGCTTTAGCGGCTACCCCTAACTGTTTCTTAGAAGGCAACTGGGCAGATTTGCGATCTAGAGGAAGGTGCGGCATTTTTATTCCCCGGATCTGTTCCAGGCCACGGCAGATCGCCTCTTCGATTCTTTCGGTTGCCTGATACCAAGCTGCGGGTTCTTCAGCCCGGTCATATAGATCAGATAGGTCTACTGCTGGTAAGGCTTTAACCCAGACGTCCTTTTTTCCCTTCAGGTCTGGGCGGCGCCCGTACCGGTCGAGGACGTCTTGCGCCCCCCACTGCACCACTGGAACTAACGGAACCCGGGCACGCAGCGCCATCCGCGCCGCCCCAGTTTTCATGCGCATTGGCCAAAAGTCGGGATCGCGGGTAAGAGTGCCCTCTCCATAAACCGTGATACATTCTCCGGCTTGCAATCCTTTGATGGCGGCAGACAGCGCATCCCGAGAATGACTTGATTCTCGATAAACCGGGATTTGCCCACATGAACGCATAATCGATCCCAGGATCGGAACTTTAAAGAGTTCCTCTTTGCAAAGAACCCGCACCGGATACCCGGCACTGGTCATAAAGTGCATCATGGTCATGGAGTCAAACTCAGAAATATGGTTGACTACCGCCACGAACCCGCCTTCTTTGGGCAGGTTTTCCTCGCCCTCCCAATGTCGGCGAGTAACCGCCCCAATGGGGATACGCGCCACGCGCACACAAAACTTATAGAAGCGAGAAAACTCACCGGCCATAGTTACCCCTTATTTTTCCAGCTTGACTTGTGCACCTAATGCGCCCAGTTTAGTAAGAAAATGCTCGTATCCGCGGCTAATCATATCGATTCCCCGGACTGTAGATTTTCCTTCAGCCGCCAGTGCCGCGATCAAATGGGAGAATCCTCCCCGCAGATCAGGGATAGTAATATCGGCGCCATGCAGCGGGGTAGGCCCCGAAATCGCGGCAGAATGATAATAGTTTCTTTGCCCAAAACGACAGGTTAACCCGGTTAGGCACTCCCTATACAGCTGGATTTGGGCTCCCATTTTATTTAGAGCCTTAGTGAAACCAAAACGCTGCTCATAGACGGTTTCATGCACAATCGAAAGGCCGTGCGCCTGGGTGAGAGCCACTACCATGGGTTGTTGCCAGTCAGTCATGAAGCCGGGATGCACATTGGTTTCTAGCACAATCGGCTTTAGTTCTCCGCCCGGATGGTAGAAGCGAATCCCGTCTGGTTCCACCGAGAACGCGCCCCCCACCTTACGGAACATGTTCAAGAAAGTAATCATTTCCGGCTGAGAAGCGCCCTCGACAAAAATATCGCCGTGAGTAGCCAGCGCCGCAGACCCCCAAGAAGCAGCTTCAATCCTATCAGCAAGGGCGGTGTGGGTAAATCCTTCCAGATTCTCTACCCCCTCAATCCGAATAGTGCGATCAGTATCTACGCTGATGATCGCGCCCATTTTTTGTAGCACATTGATCAGATCCATGATTTCCGGTTCAATGGCGGCTCCCCGCAGTTCCGTGATCCCTTCGGCTTGCACTCCTGCCAGCAGGGTCTGTTCAGTTGCCCCTACTGAAGGATAGGGCAGTTCAATAACCGCTCCCTGTAGCCCCTCGGGAGCGGCGATATGGATCCCCGATTCCAGTTTGTCTACCTGGGCACCGAAAGAGCGCAAAATAGACAGGTGGAAATCGATCGGACGATCACCAATCACGCATCCCCCCAGATCTGGGATGATGGCTTCGCCGAGGCGATGCAAGAGCGGTCCGCAAAATAGAATCGGGATTCGCGACGATCCCGCCAAGGTATCGATACTGGCTACCTGGGCAGCCTCTACATTAGAGGGGTCGATAAGCAGCTGGCCGCTGCCGGAGTCGTAATCAGTTTTCACTCCATGCAGTTCCAGCAAACCGCAGACGATATCTACATCCCGAATTAGGGGCACATTTTTCAAAATAGAAGGGGTAGTGCCTAGCAGCGCTGCCACCATCGCTTTGGGGACAAAATTCTTTGCTCCCCGTACCTTTATACGGCCTGTCAGCGGATGTCCGCCTTGCACTTCTAGAACCGGTTCCACCTGTTATTTCCTTTTCCGCTTTCCTCAATATGCCTAGTGTACCCGCCCTCGCAGTTGTAGGCAGACACCTGACAGGAATTGCGCTTTTGGCGAGGGAAATCGCACCAAAATATCGGGTAGCGAGTATCGGGAGTGGGACAGGGCACTCCCGATAGCTTTAACTAGGGGAACCAGCGCCACTAAGGGGCTCCGAAAGCTACTTGAACTCAGGAATTCCTAGCGGAACCTCACGCGCAGAAACTACCTCTCGAGGAGGTAAATGTTTCGCC
The DNA here is from genome assembly GCF_902489465.1 of uncultured Varibaculum sp. GTDB lineage: Bacteria > Actinomycetota > Actinomycetes > Actinomycetales > Actinomycetaceae > Varibaculum. The sequence goes on from NZ_CABTZZ010000039.1 coordinate 12,628, forward strand.
GGCAGGGTGCGGGGCAAAAACTCTGGCCGCGCCGTTTCGAAAGCACTAATAGCGTCCTCATCTCGCAAGGTGAGATCAATATCGTCTAGGCCTTCCATAAGGCGCCAGCGGGTATAGCTATCTATTTGGAAACTGCATGAAAAAGCCCCGCAAGTAACGCTCTGTTCCTTTAAGTCAACGGTAACGGTGCTACCCGGTTCTCCTTCTAACAACTTCCACAAAGTCTGGCAGTCTTCGAGGCTAATAACCCCGGACACCATGCCATCTTTTTCACAGTTACCGCGAAAAATATCGGCAAATTTGGGAGCTAAAACCACTTTGAAACCATAGTCCCGCAACGCCCAGACTGCATGTTCTCGGCTGGATCCAGTACCAAAGTCTGGGCCGGCAACCAAAATAGATGCCTGCTTGAAAGGAGCTAGATTTAACACGAAGTCTTTATCTTGCCGCCAGGACGCAAAAAGACCGTCCTCAAACCCCGTTTTAGTCACTCGCTTTAAATAGACTGCCGGAATAATCTGATCGGTATCAACATTCGAACGGCGCAACGGGGCGGCAATACCAGTATGGGAGATAAATTTTTCCATTATTTAATCCTCTTTCCTGGTGGTTACTTCCGGTAAATCTCGCGGACTTGATAAATGCCCCGTTACCGCAGTGGCGGCCGCAATCGCCGGCGACACCAAATGGGTACGCGAGTTCTTGCCTTGCCGCCCCTCAAAGTTTCGGTTCGAGGTAGAAGCCGAACGCTCCCCCTCTCCCAGCTTGTCCGGATTCATTCCTAGACACATTGAGCAGCCAGCATTGCGCCAGAGCGCCCCGAAGCTGGTGAAAATTTTATCTAACCCTTCGGCTTCGGCTTGTAGCCGCACCCTAGCAGACCCCGGTACCACCAGTACTCGCACATCCTCAGCTTTCTTACGTCCTCGCCAAACCTGAGCTACGGTGCGTAAATCTTCGATTCTTCCATTGGTGCACGAGCCAATAAAAACCGTGTCCACTTTAATATCGCGCATCGGGGTACCCGGAGTTAGAGCCATATATTCTAGGGAACGCCGGGCAGCATCTTGCTCACTATCGGTGCGTAGCTGCTCAGGATCAGGTACTTTCCCACTAAGCGGCACCCCTTGCCCGGGATTGGTGCCCCAGGTTACGAAAGGCTCGATAGTCTCGGCGGGAATCGTGACTTCCCGGTCGAAGTGGGCATCTGGATCAGTACGTAAACTCTGCCAGTAGCGGATGGCCGCCTCCCATTGTTCACCATTAGGGGCATGAGGACGCCCCTTAATATAGTCAAAAGTCGTTTGGTCAGGGGCGATCATTCCTGCCCGTGCCCCCGCCTCAATCGACATATTACAGATGGTCATCCTCCCTTCCATAGAGAGGTTTTCGATGGCTTTGCCACGATACTCAATCACGTAGCCCTGCCCGCCTCCGGTACCGATTTTGGCGATAATCGTCAAGATAATATCTTTTGCAGAAACTCCGGGAGGTAGTTCCCCCGGAATATTAACCGCCATAGTTTTAAAGGGTTTAAGTGGCAGAGTTTGGGTGGCTAAGACCTGCTCTACCTGGGAAGTGCCTATCCCAAAAGCTAACGCCCCGAAAGCTCCGTGAGTAGAAGTGTGGGAGTCGCCGCAAACAATAGTCATCCCGGGTTGCGTAAGTCCCAGCTGGGGGCCAACTACATGCACGATTCCTTGATCAGCGTCCCCCAGGGAGTGCAACCGGATTCCGAACTCTTTGGCATTTTCACGCAAGGTACGAATCTGAATGGCGGAGGTCTGATCTTTAATCGGTAGATCAATATCAACTGTGGGAGTGTTGTGATCCTCGGTGGCGATAGTCAGGTCGGGGCGGCGTACTTTTCGTCCTGCCATCCGCAGCCCGGCAAAGGCTTGCGGGCTCGTCACCTCATGGCATAGATGGAGATCAATATATAGCAGGTCGGGTGCCCCATTTTCGCCGTGTTTAACCACGTGAGCAGCCCAAACTTTTTCCGCTAAGGTCTTAGCCATGTATGCCTCCTCGATCTCGTCCCGATGGATTTGTAATGTCTTTTCGAAAGTGTAGTTGGAATTCCACGCTATAAGATGGCAATATCAATACATGGACAATAAAAGTGAAGGAAGTGGGGTCGGGGTTCTCGACAAGGCCACTCTCGTCCTAAGTGCCCTAGAAGCAGGGCCCGGCACCCTGGCTCAGCTGGTGAACAGTACCGGTCTGGCGCGTCCGACTGCACACCGCCTAGCGGTCGCTTTGGAGTATCACCGTTTCGTGGCCCGAGATGTACATGGCCGTTTTATTTTAGGTCCGAGAATTGGGGAACTAGCGTCGGCAGCTGGGGAAGATCGTCTCCTAGCTTCAGCTCGCCCAATTTTAAAAGCGCTTTGCGATCACACTCAAGAATCGACGCAAATGTATCGCCGCCAAGGAGACCAGCGAATTGTGGTCGCTAGCTGTGAGTCTCCTCTAGGGCTGCGTGACTCGACTCCCACCGGTTCGGCACTGTCCATGAAGGCGGGTTCAGCTGCACAGATTTTACTCGCTTGGGAGGAACCTGACCGCTTACATCGCGGCCTGCAAGGAGCCTCTTTCACGGCCACCCAACTATCGGTAGTCCGCCGGAGGGGCTGGGCGCAATCTATCGGGGAACGCGAACCCGGTTTGGCCTCGGTTTCTGCGCCAGTGCGGCTAGCCTCGGGAAAAGTGGTGGCGGCTTTAAGTGTTTCTGGCCCGATTGACCGTATGGGACGCCAACCGGGCAGGATTCACGGTCCAGCGGTGGTAGCTGCAGCCAGTAGGCTCTCGGATTTTATGCGCCGTGCAGAAGGGATTATGGCAGCAAAAAAGCAGGCCGAAGGGAAGTAGCTCTATTTTTCTCGAGGGCGTGCCTATATTTGCTCAGGATCCGCGTTTTACGCGGTACTACCGCGCGCTGAGGTAAATCGATTCCGCTAGGGCTTGTCCCTATTTGCTTTAAGTTAGTTGCGTCGGGAAGCTACTTTTTCGTCGATACTCTATTGCCTGCTCATAGGCCGACAGCGTTGCCTGGAGGCACCGTTCCCAAGAGACCGGGCTGGGCTGACGCTTGCAGTTGCCTCGTAGATTATTCAGCTTTCCATTTACGAGGGCGGCGGCAGTTTTTTCCGCTAGTTTCTCGTCAGTGTCGGCGGTAATACCGGTTACGCCCTCGGTAATGAAGTCGGTTACGGGGCTTTGCGAGCGGACGATTACCGGTAACCCGCTAGCTCGCGCTTCCGCAGCCGCGATTCCGAAACTTTCATGCAGGCATAAGGTTATAAAAAAGTCAGCCTGACTGTAGGCGCTTAAAAGACCGGACGGATCCTGTCTACCGGGTAGGATAACCTGTCCTTGGCTAACTTGCCGCTGCGTACGCAGCAGGGGTCGCAGCGTCCCTTCCCCAAAAATTTTTAGCTGCAAGTTTCCTTGGTTACCTAGGATTTGGTTTACTCTTTCCGTAAATTTAATGAGCGCCAGTGGGCGTTTGCGGGGCATTAAACGGATAGCACTGACTGCGTGAAAAGTCTTAGTTGCAGGAACCGCAAGATTTGCGTCAGAAGCTGTTATTGGCGAGCCTAATCGGTCTATATTTTCACAGGTAGTCGTCGATCCCGAGGCGGGTGCTTCCGCTGACCAAAAGTCAGTATCTACTCCATTAGGAGTTATCGGCCAAGACCGCCGATTTTGGGGAGCTAGTAACTGGTTGATTTGGGAGTTCATTAGTGAAGAAACTCCAGCGAACAGGATTCCCGCCTCTGTCCACCGGTTGAAAAAGCCGCTGCTACGCATTAATGGAGCCCAAGCGGCCAGTTCACAGTGGAAGGTAACTAAAGTGGGAATCTGGCTTCCTGCCGCGATTTGCAGAGCCAAGTGTGCAAATGGCGATAAAACTCCCACGTGTACATGTAAAAGATCAAAGCGGGGAAAAATAGCCCGAAATAGCGGGCCAGCAAAGGGGTTTATAGGCGTAAACCCGAGGGTTGGCATGCCTAAACGATGCACCGGGATTTGATCTTCTATGCGTCTCCCGACAAAGGATCCGTCTCGGGTAGCGGTAATTACTTCGGGTAGATAGCCAGCTGTTTTCAGGCGTTGCGCTAAGTTGTAGGTTTGAGTTTCGATTCCCCCCATATGAGGCGGGTAGCAGTCTGTAACTATCCCGATACGCATGCCTTTGTCCTATCTATAGTTTGAGCATCACTTACTGTTAACCGTCTCCCCGGCTAGTGCCCAGTAATGCTCCCGATAAGTTGAATATATAGTCAGGAGGCCAAACCCTAAAAGGGTTTGGCCTCCAGACTAATGTGGTTGTGGTGGTTTCTTACTCTCCCGCGCTCGTTGGGGCGTAGTACCATCAGCGTTGCCTAGCTTAGCTTCCAGGTTCGGGATGGGGCTGGGCGTGTCCTAGGCGCTATGACCACCACAAGA